>NZ_JBFPDP010000019.1:0-90765 GCF_040830845.1 Sivoneniella epilithica UHCC 1019 | reverse complement strand
AAGTTTTGTCTGTGCGCTGTGCTTATCTCAATGGTCAACTCGAATTTTGATTGTTTTTACCACTTTGAGATGCTCCCTTGCTCCTTTCTTACACATTGGGACAGGTTGGCATATCATCTCCAACGAGAAGCCTTGCGAGACTGGGTAATGCCTCACCGTAAGTTGGGTGAATGTGAACCGATTGTTCGAGTACCTGCCACGTGGCTTTCGCTTCCATGAGTGATAAAAAGACATGCACGAGTTCAGCCGTTTCGTATCCAACCAGCGTTGCTCCTAAAATCAAATTCGTCTGGGTGTTGATGACCATGCGGTAGAACCCCAGATCGTGCCCCCATTCAATGCTGCGGGCGATGTGAGCCATCGGCAGGGTGACTTCGCGGGCAGCAATGCCCTGTTTCTGAGCCTGCTCTAGCGTCATGCCCACTCGACCTACTTGTGGTTCTGTATAGACGGCATAGCCTAACACGCGATCGTTGCGGGTTCGCTGTTCACCACACAGAATCGCTTTCAAGCGGCGATAGTCTTCCCAAGAAACATGGGTAAACGCAGGCTGCTTGGCAACATCTCCGATCGCATAAATTCCAGGGCAAGTCGTTTGAAATTGATCGTCGATTTTAATAAACCCCTGTGCATCTAATTCAACGCCTATCACCGGAGCATCTAATGCCCCAGTATTCGGTTTACGTCCAGTCGCAATCAGCAATGCTTCTCCATCCAGTACTTCGCCATTGTTCAGCGTTAGGGTAAACGCCCCGTTGATATGAGCAACCTGTTGAACCGTCGCGTTGAAATGCAGTCCAATTTCGTCTTGTGCAATGGCATCCAAAAGCACAGCACTGACATCGGATTCTTCTTGAGCCAGCAGGCGATCGCCCCGCACAATCAATTCGGTTTGGCTCCCCAACCGCGCCATTCCCTGCCCTAACTCCAAGGCAATATAGCCACCGCCGACCACGAGCAACCGGGGCGGAAGTTGCTGTAAATCAAAGAAATTTCGGTTGGTCAGATACGGCGTTCCAGCTAAACCGGAAATGTCAGGAATGCTGGAGGATGTCCCTGTATTGATGACGACGATCGGAGCCTGCACCGTCACACCGCCTCCGCTCACAGTTCGCTCTCCGGTGAACGCCGCTTCAGCGCAGACGACTTTAACTCCTGCACTCTCTAGTCGTCGCTTAGTACCCTGGTTAAACTGGCTGCGAATACTACGCACCCGCTTCATCACTGCGGGAAAATCGACCTCAACCTGTGCATATACGCCCAGCTTTACAGCTTGTCGAGCGCGACCTGCGGCATGAGCAGCGGCTAAGAAGGCTTTAGAAGGTGTGCAACCATAGTTGATGCAACTGCCGCCCAACGCATCACGCTCAAAGAGAACGACGCTCTTACCTGCTTTGGCAAAGTCAGCCGCGAGTGGAACTCCACCCTGACCGCTGCCAATCACTATGACATCTGCTGTCTCCATAGTTACCTCTGTTGATAAAGTGAACAATTGCATTGCACGAATGTTCTCGCCGCCTGTACTAAAGATAGGGCGTATCCGATAGTCGGGAGATAAGACTGACGCGGCGAGATGGAGATGTGGGAATTTTCATTCATGTTCTGGCTCTCTGCGTTGTCTTTCCGTTCTCCCCCAATGACGAGATGCACTCATGAGTTATTGATCTAACGCAGTGACCTAAACGCCGCGCGGATCTCCTCAGAGAAGATCTGCGGCTGTTCCCACGCCGCAAAGTGACCACCCTTATCAACCTCGTGGAAGTAGATCAGGTTGCGATAGGCGCGCCGGGTCCACGTTTCTGGAGCACGATAGTTCTCCCCCGGAAATACCGTGATGGACACCGGGAGCGAGATTTCGCTGGTCTTCTGCGCGATCGCGTTCAAGATGCTGGTGCTGCCGTTCTCCCAGTACAGGCGAGCTGAGGAGACCGCGCTGTTTGTCAGCCAGTACAGTGTGATATTGTCCAGCACCTCGTCTTTCGTCGGGGACTTTTCGGAATTGCCACCTCTGTCCGTCCACTGCGCGAAGCCGGGATGACCGAGCATCCACGCCGCAAGTCCGATCGGCGAGTCCGTCAGTCCGTACCCGACCGTCTGCGGTCGCGTGCCCATCACCGCAGCGTAGGCCCGTTTCTGCTTATTTAACGTATCGAGTGAGTCGAACGCCGCGCGTTCCTGCTCGGAGAGTTCCGCTGGCGCGGGTCCGCCACTGGCAAGCACCGCAGCCACGTCGGGTGGTACTGTCGCCGGTAAGTTGATGTGGATACCGAGTAATCCTGCGGGTGCCTGACGCGCCATCGCACTGGAGATGGGGGACCCCCAATCGCCGCCCTGAGCAACGTAGCGAGTGTAGCCGAGGCGCTTCATCAGATCCGCCCAGGTTCGCGCGATGCGATCGGGGTTCCAACCAGTGCTCGTTGGCTTCCCGGAGAAGCCGAAGCCAGGAATTGACGGGATGACCAGATCAAAGGCATCCTCCGCACGCCCTCCATATGCAGTCGGGTCGATCAGTGGATCGATGATCTTGAGCTGTTCAAATACTGATCCGGGCCATCCGTGCGTGATGATCAACGGCAACGCGTTCGGATGTTTGGAACGGATGTGGATAAAGTGAATGTCCAGTCCGTCGATGTTCGTTACAAACTGCGGCAAGGCATTCAACTTCGCCTCAGCTTTCCGCCAGTCGTACTCTGTTCCCCAGTAACGGACAAGATCCTGCATTGTCGCCAGTTGCACACCCTGCGACTGATCAGCGACCGTCTCCTTGTCAGACCAACGGGTTGCTGCGATGCGTCTGCGGAGATCATCGATCGCCGCTTGCGGGACGTGGACGCTGAAGGGGCGGATGGCATTGTCTTCAGTCGCGATCGCCCTGTCCGTGACTTGGGTTTGGGTGCTGGTCTGAGCAGGTTGCTGCGCCAGTACGCGGGTGAGCGGTGCTAGAAACACTGTTGCCACAAAGAGCGCGACAAGGAGTCGTGAGAGGAGGACGGCGATTACGGTATGGACTTTGGTTGGGTAATGTACTTTTTTCAAATTGGTCATGGTGTTTCCTCATTGCTGCAAATTGTCCGTTTCACAACTTAGACCCAATACGATTAGTAACTGTCAACTTCGAGGATTGCCTCTGCAAACTCCTGGGGTGCTTCCTGAGGTAGGTTGTGCCCAATACCACCGTTGATGACCCGGTGTGCGTATCTGCCCGAAAATTTCCTGGCGTAGGTACTAGCGTCTGGGTGTGGCGCGCCGTTAGCGTCACCTTCAAGCGTGATGGTGGGCACGGTGATTACTGGAGCTTCGGCAAGACGCTTCTCAAGATCGTCGTACTGTGGTTCGCCTTCAGACAGTCCGAGCCGCCAACGGTAGTTGTGGATGACGATAGCGACGTGATCCGGATTGTCGAAGGACGTTGCGCTGCGATCGAATGTCGTGTCATCGAACTGCCATTGTGGTGAAGCAAGCTTCCAGATGAGCTTGTTGAAATCATGTCGGTATTGGTCGTAGCCCGCGTGCCCCCGCTCCGTCGCAAAATAAAATTGATACCACCATTCCAGTTCAGCCTGCGGCGGCAGCGGCATCCTGTTGATTTCAGGGTTGCCAATTAAATAACCGCTCACGGAAACGAGTGCCTTGCAACGTTCGGGATAGAGTGCCGCAATGATGTTGGCTGTTCGTGCTCCCCAATCAAACCCGCCGAGTATCGCCTTCTCGATCCTGAGACCATCCATTAACGCAATAATATCGACTGCGATCGCCGTCTGTTGCCCATTCCGGAACGTCTCACTTGAAAGAAAGCGCGTCATCCCATAACCGCGCAGATACGGGATGATTACCCGGTACCCCGCCGCCGCTAACAACGGGGCAACATCGATATAGCTATGAATGTCGTAGGGCCATCCATGCAAGAGGATGACCGGACGACCGTTTGCGGAACCAACCTCAGCATATCCAACCTTCAGGACACCAGCATCGATCTGCTTTAGTGAGCCGAATGATGGGGTTGTCCCCAACTTCATCATGGACGGAGCGATTGGTTTTGTTTGGCTCGATTGGGCTTTGGCAGAACCAAATCGACCGAGCTGTGTAGTCGCAATGGTCATGGCTGCAATGCCCAAAAAGTGGCGACGCTGACGGTTGATTTTTTCGGGCATTGATCTTTCTCCAATTGGATTTAACTCAACTTGCTTTAACTCCGCTTATCGAGCAGCATGGCGGTGAGGTGGCGACCGATCGCACCGATATCACCTGCTGCTCCAGTCACGAGAATTAGGCTGCCCTGTATAGATTTCATTGTCATATCATTTACCTTCTTGTCGCTTGTTGCGGAGGTGTATCTGTTTGCGTGATCAACCGAACGTGAACGCGAAAGCTTCCACCCCAGCATCCAGAAACTCGATCTCAAACTGGCGATCGCTGATAGGCTGAGGCTGTCGAACCAGTTGATATAACCGCTGTTCAGTAACCGTGCCTTCGCCTTGCTCATCAACATCAAGTCCGCGAACTGTGACTGCTGGCTGCCCGTCTATGAACATGCGAAACCGCACGGACGTTCCTCGCTCGGCTGGACCCATAACAAGATGAAGGTCGCGGGCGTGGAAGCGGCACGCAACCCGCCCATTGGACTGGTTCAGGGCAATGGCTTGTCTGGCGATCGTCCAATCGCCCGAAAGTGCCCATTGATTACGGTTCAATTGCGCTGGGATGGTATACAAATGAGGCTTGTTTATCACCGCGCTACTGGAAGATGCGAAATTCTCCGTTCTTTCGTAGCCGAGATAGTTTTCCGGCGATTTTAGGCTGTTCCAATCGGCGGCAGCCTCAAAACCGTGAGCCTCGACTTCGACCATTTCCTGACCGACACGATCCGTTCCGGACTCAGACAGGAGTTGTTGAATGACCCGTTCCGATCGCTCGTACTCGCCCTCACCGAATTGATGATGACGAATACGTCCTTGCATGTCGATAAAATAAAGGGCTGGCCAGTAATGATTTCCGAAAGCCTGCCACACCGCATAATCGTTATCCACGGCGATCGGATAGTCAATTCTCATTTCCGTCAAAGCGTGGCGAATATTATCGATATTCTGCTCGAATTCAAACTCCGGCGTATGTATACCAATTACGACGAGTCCTTGATCTCTATACTTCTCAGCCCATGCACGAACATACGGGAGTTGGCGTAACCAATTGATGCAGGTATACGTGCAGAAGTTGATGAGTACGACTTTCCCGCGCAGTTCGTCAACCGTTAATGGCTGTGAATTGAGCCACGCGATCGCGCCGACCAGAGAAGGCAGTTCGCCTTCAATCAGTAACTCAGCCGTTGCCGATGTAGTGTGGTATGTGGTGCAGTCGATCATGCTAAGCTGGGTGGCAGCAATGGTTTTAAGCATGGTTGTTAAAAAGTAGCGGCGATTAGGATTAATTGACACATGCTGGCTCCCTGTAGTTGCGTACAGATAGATACGGTGGACTGAGAAAACCTCAGAGTCGTGGCGATCCCCTCTGGTTTCATTTGGCTCGATTGGGCGATCGCAGAACCGAATTGACCGAGCTGTGTAGTCGCAATGGACATGGTGGGGCGAGTGACAGGTTTGAGTTCTATGTTCGCCCTATCGCTCAATTCAGCAAGAAAGAGGTCGCCCAGAACCCGACCATTTTGACCGCATCATCTGGAAAGAACCGGAAAAACCTCTTCCATATAACGGTTTGCTGCTGCTGCTGCCTCTTCTGGACTGCTGCCATTTTGACGCGCACTCAAATAGGGTGCGTACCAGTCCCACCAGTGATGCTTGGCGTGAGTCTTCTCATAGTGGTCGTGGTGCTCTGCCGTCTCGCGGAGAAGGGTTGCAAGAGTTGCAACGTCTGTTCGTGGAGAGTTCCACAGGCGACCAGGAAACCGCGTTGTGATTTCCTGGAGCAGCCAGAGGTTCCCGTCCGGGTCCTCGAACGAGGCAAAGGAGAAGTAGGAACGACCTTCTGGGTCGCGCCCGCTGACGCGCGGGTTCTCTACAGCATTGTTAAAGGGACCGCCAGCGTAGTGGAAGATCTCGCTCACATTGACACCGCGATCGCTCAAGTCTTTGCGGGCAGCATCAAGGTTGTCCACAGCGAGGACTAGGTTTTGCACTGCGCCAGGATTGTTCGGAGTAACTCCCTTACCGAAGATGATTGAGGCATCCGAGTTAGGTGGTGTCACATGCACGTTGCGGTAACTGTCCTCCGCGATGTCGAGGTCGAGTCGCCAGCCGAGATTCTCGTAGAATGCCTTCGTGCGATCAACATCGACAACGTTGAACACTACGACTTCGAGTTTCATGTTGGGACTGTTTACGGGATTGCTACTCATCTTGTTCTCCTTTAGATTCGTGAGTTGAATATCTACTTCGGTTACGTTTCATTGTTCTGCGATCGCTCAGTGTACACCACTCAAGTTCTTTGAGTTAACACGCGACTCAGATGGGTGTTCTTCTGGACTCTCCACCGCTCATTTCACCGAGGAAAAGGCGGTTGGTGCCAGGAACTCGTTGCTAATGTTCTGCACGAGTTGCCCGTCCTTCGCAGTTTCGGTACTAATCGCAATCCATTCAGGGTCGGCGAGAAATGCGCTCCACCGCTCCTCACGCTCAGCCATGCTCCCCCAGGCAAGCAGGTAGGTGAGCCGCTGATTGCTCTCGCCGATTAACGTTGTCCAAAACCCGGCTTGGCGGATGCCATGTTTCTCCCAAATTTGTAACGTGTGGTTCTGGAAGCGGGAAATCAGGGCGGGTAATCGTCCGGGCATGGCGTGATAAATGCGTAATTCGTAGATCATGCCTGTGTTCCTTTGTGTATAAGGGGTCAGGGGTTAGTGCCCCGCACTCTGTCCACCATCGACATGAAGGATTTCGCCCGTCACGAAGTTGGCAGACTCAAGGTAGAGGATTGCATCGACAACATCGAAGATCTCGCCTATATGACCGAGCGGGTGCATGGCATCAAGCTGGGCATGGGTTTCGACTGGATGCATTGGCGACTTGATGTTACCCAGCGCCACCGCGTTCACCCGGATACCACGTCTGGCATACTCGATCGCCAGTGATTTGGTTGCGGCATTCAGTCCACCCTTGGTCAGCGATGCGAGTACAGAGGGTACGCCCGCAATTGGGTTGTCAACCAGGCTCGTTGAGATTTGCACAATATGACCGCTGCCCTGCTTCTGCATCTCAGCGATCGCGAGTTGTGTCATGTGAAAGAAACCAGCGATATTGGTGCCCAGGTACACTTCGTAGTCATCCTGGGTGTACTCGGTAAATGGCTTGGCGATGAAAATACCAGCGTTGTTAATCAGTGTGTCGATGCGCCCGAAGCGGGTTACGCCTTCAGCGATCGCCCGCTCGGCAGTTTTTCGATCCGCAATGTCGCCAGACACTGTCACGACATCATCATCATCCGATGGCTGAATTGAGCGTGAGATGGCAATCACTCGATAGTTGCGATCGCGGTACGCTTTGACCAGAGCCGCGCCGATACCCTGTGATGCGCCGGTAATCACAGCGACTTTCTGTTCAGTGTTCATAGTAAAACTCCTGTGGAAATCATGTGAATGTGCAGATCATGCGATGGACTAAGCCACTATGCGGTGGGCATGGTCGGTGCTGGTCGCGACGGTTAGCCACGCTTCGATGTCCTCTGCCATTTTTGCGGCATTGTTCTGGTACATGGCGACTGCATCCTTCCCAACAGGCAGATGCAGCGGCGGACGGTCTGTATTGGCGAGTTGAACAATCACCTGAGCAAACTTTTTCGGATCACCGGGCTGATTCCCGTGTAACGCATCGGCTCCGCTCCGCATCGGTCCTACCGTTGCCTGGTAATCATTGATAATGGTTTTACCAGCAGCATAGGATTCAGTGCTGAGGAAGTCGGTCGTAAAAAGACCGGGAGCCACTACTGTGACATGGATACCGAGCGGTGCCAGTTCGATCGCTAGCCCTTTCGAGATCCCTTCGACCGCAAACTTAGTAGACCCATACAAGCCCCAACCCGGAACCGCATCGTAGCCAAACAAAGATGAGATATTGATAATTCGTCCAGACTTTTGCTGGCGCAGGTACGGCAACACGGCACGAGTCACGTTGAGTAAACCAAACACGTTGGTGTCGTACTGTTTACGAACTTCGGCATCCGTGGCTTCTTCGATCGCCGTAACTATGCCATACCCGGCATTATTGACCAAGACATCAACCCGACCGAAACGGGCAATGCCCTGCTTGACCGCTGCTTGTACCTGGTCTTCCTGGATGACATCCATCTGCACCACGTACAGATCTGGGTGATTATCCAGGACTGCGGCAAGTTGTGTGGGCTGACTGCGAACTGTTGCCACGACCTGATCACCCACTGCTAGGGCGGCTCTGGTAATTTCTAACCCAAAGCCTCTGGAGGCTCCGGTAATGAACCATACTTTCTGTGTTTTCATTGTCTGTGTTGGTTTTAGGTGTAGTTTGACGTTAATGTCCTGTTCTAATTAGGGTGTCCAGCCCTGCTGTCTGCCTTTCCTGGTTCGTTTCAAGCGATTCTCCAAAGGAGAGGCTACGCCAACGCGATAGAAACTGTAAAACTCGTTGATTAAACTTTTGTGGATTCTCGATAAACATGAAATGTCCGCCGCCTTCATCCGCTTCAAAGATTTCCAACTCGGAGTTAGGAATGTTTTGATTGATCCAAGCCTGCGATCGCCAGGGAATGATACTTTTCCTGCCGCTAATAATCAGCGTTGGCTTGCGAATTCTGACAATTTGATCACGCCAGTCCATATGAGCATGGTTGTATAGCAGTGTTGCCGCGATCGCTTGTGGACAGAGAAGATTGCACTCCACAATCCACTCAAACTGTTCTTTTGGCATAGCTGGCGTGACCATTGAAACCAGGATGTTTCGAGTCAGTTCTTCAGCGTTGCCGTGTTCTAAAGTGTGTACGATTGTGTTGAGTTGTTCAGCCGCAAATACTGCTCCGGACTCTGCTATTTCTTGAGCATTCCAATACGATTGTGAGACAACCAACGGAGATTGATCAACCAACACCAATTGATCAATTTCATCTAATCCAAATAAGTCGAGATAGCTCCAGATCAGGGAACATCCCATTGAGTGACCCAATAGGTGTGGCTTTTCGAGTTGCAGAGCGATGATCAGTTCCTGGACATCTTGAGCCAAGCGAGAGATTCGATAACCGAACGGTACTTTTTCGGACTCACCATGTCCTCGCAGATCGATCGCGATTACCTGATAATGTTCGGCAAAAGCAGGAATTTGATATTTGAATTGTTCTGCCGATTGCGACCAACCGTGAAGCATCACGATCGGTTGTCCGCTACCTGCGCTGATGTAGCTTAATTGGACACCATCGGACGTTTTGAATGTTTTTCTTTGCATGTTGTCCTTTGCCAGCACAGTTTAAACATCGTTGACAATCAGTGCGTACATTACTGGTAATGGCTTCATCTTCTAATTCCTACCCAAGGACGACCTCCGCTTATGAACGAACGGCGTTCAGCCGATTTCTGGCGGATTCAAATACATCGACTGATCATTGCAAAAGCTTCGCTTGACTTCCCTGGTGAAGTCGTCAGCCAGTACCTCTTCCTTGTTGTCCTCAATGCCAATCAGCGCGGCTTCGGCAACCTGCCGTGGATCGAGCTTCTTCATCTCGAAGCCTTGGGTCATGTCAGTATCCATGAAGCCGACATGCAGACCGAGTACTAATGTCTTCTGGTGCCGCAGATCGATGCGTAAGGCATTGGTAAAGCTCCACGCCGCTGACTTCGAGGCGGAATACGCTGCCAGCATCGGACGCGCAAACCAAGTGGCATCCGACAAAACATTGATGACCGCTCCACCCCCATTCTTGGCAAGAATTGGAGCGAATGCCTGACTGACCAGAATCATGCCATAGTAATTCGTCTCGAAGACTTCGCGCGCGACATCGATCAGGGTTGGATCTAGGGTACTGCTGGTGAGCCGAGCAATCCCCGCGTTGTTGACCAGCACAGTAGTATCGCCGCACTGTGTCACCGCCGTAGCGATCGAGGCAGGATCGGTCACATCGAGTTTGACCTGCACGATACCTGGCGTTTCGGCTTCAGTCGGATTACGCACCCCGGCATAGACTTTTTTAGCCCCGCGCTCAAGTGCCTCGTGCGCGAATGCCAAGCCTAAGCCGCGACTAGCGCCAGAAATAAAGATTACGGAATCTTGAGTTTTCATCTTCAGTTACCTCTAAATAATTGACCACGACTTGCAAACGGCATGGATTATGCTGCTTTCGGCATCAGCGTCCGAATTTTGTTACCGTCCAGGAGCACGAGTCTTCACCTCTTGAAGCAACCAATCATTGCCGTCCGGATCACTGAACGAGGCAAACGAGCTATAGTCACGACGTTTCGGATCGGGTCCACTTATTCGTCCCTCGGTTCCGGCGTGGTGAAATATTCCCCCCACGTCGTGAAACACTTCACTCACCTCGATGCCGCGATCGACAAGTTCGGCGCGGGCTGTCTCAATGTCATAAACAATAAGATGTAGACCCTGAACTGAACCCGGCACGGCTGACGTAACTCCAGTGCCAATGATGATCGAACACTCCGAACCAGGAGGGGTTAACTGCACTACTCGGAAGTCTTCACTGGTAACGAAATCGGCATCTAGCCGCCACCCCAACTTCTCATAGAAGCCCTTGGATCGATCGACATCCGAGACGGGCAATACCAAAACCTCAAGTTTCATAGTTTGACTGTTCATTTTGTTCTCCGTTAGGTTAGTGAGCTTGTTGCCCATCGGTTGTGTTTCATTCTTGAGCGATCGCTCCACCTAAACCACTCAAGTTCATTGAGTAAAAACGCAACTTATTAATAGTTCTGGTTTGGAGGGTAAACGACAGCAGCGCTAGGAGCCTGAACAGACAGGGGTGCTCCAACGATCGCAGTGTCATACCGATGCCCAAGATCTGTCCAGTCTTCAGGCGGCGTTTGACCAATTTTGGGGAAGAATTCGTCGATTCCACCGGGCATGAAGGTGAAGAGCAACCGAGCCACTCCCGGTCCGAGATTCACCCATCCATGTACGCTGTTGCGGGGCACCACAACCGATGTTCCGGGCGCGACCTCAAACTCTTCACCCGCGCAGTGAAACCGAAATCTGCCTTCAAGGACTTCAAAGATCTCCTCCCTATCTTCGTGATAGTGGAGTGGCGGTCCGATGAACGGTGGAACGCGCGCTTCAATAATTGTGAAAGCCCCGCCGACATCTTTGCTGTGTACGCGGACAGCCATCTGCTCGCCCAGCATTGTATCGAACCAATCTAGATTCTCGCCCCGGCTGACAATTGCAACTTTGCTTTGACTGAATTCAGTGCTCATCTTGTTCTTCGTTAGGTTGATGAGCTAGATGCTCACCTTGGCTTCACTTCATTCTTCAACTTGCGCCCCATGCACACCACTCAAGTTCTTTGAGTTAAAACGCGACTTAATCGTTCTGCATGGAAGCAAGCAGCAAGAAGTGAGCCAGAAACCGTTAAAGCTGATATGCTTCAGGTGAAGATAGAGCTATTTGCCGATTGGGCGGCGTTACCGAAACTCTCCGCTAAGGTGTGACCGAAAAAATGCCCGGTATTCTGAGGAAAGACTTGCTCTGTCCTTTACCCCACTTGCTAATCTATGGATTCCAACCCATCAAAATCTGGACGGGGGAGATCTGCTTCTGGGAGAGTTCGAGGAGTTATCCTATCGCCTCAGGGATGGCAAAAGTTTCAGGCGGCAAAACAGCAAGCGGAATCGGATGAAACCTGGGGAAAGCACTTCACCCAGGAAGATTTGAGCGATCGCACTGGACTTTCCCTCAATACCCTTTCCCGCCTTTTTAAGCGCGAACAGGGGGTCGATCGCCAGTCATTGGAGTACCTTTTTCGGGCATTTGGGCTGGAATTAACGCAGGCAGATCTTACCTCCTCAGTTTCAGCGAATGAAGCGTTGGAAACTCGACGAGCAAACTCTCAGCAAGACTGGGATACAGCGGTCGATGCCTCGATTTTTTATGGGCGTGAGGCAGAATTGGTGCAACTGTGGCAGTGGGTTACATCTGATCGCTGTCGTGTAGTCGGGGTGTTGGGAATTGGCGGCATTGGCAAAAGCACGATCGCCGTCAAAGTTGCCCTTCAAATGCAAGCAGAATTTGAGATCGTCGTGTGGCGATCGCTTGCCAACGCACCCCCGCTAGAAGAACTCCTGTCGAGTCTGCTGACGTTTCTGATGCCGCTGTTTGGGGACGATCCCATCATTCCCGCCACGCTTGATCAGCAGCTTTCCAAACTAATGCAATATCTGCGATCACGTCGGTGTTTATTGATTCTGGATAATGCTGAAATCATTTTGCAGCGTGAACAGGCAGGACAATGGCGATCGGGCTACGAAGGATATGGACAGGTGCTCAGAACCATTGGCGAAACGTCCCACCTCAGTTGTTTGTTGCTGACCAGTCGGGAAAAACCACGCGACGTGGCACTGATGGAAGGCGGGCAGGTGCTAGTGCGATCGCTGCTCTTAAGTGGATTATCACCTGATGACGGACGCGCTATCTTTCGGCAAAAAGGAGCGTTCACAGGTTCAGAAGGCGAATGGGAAACCTTGATCCATCATTACGGTGGCAATCCGCTAGCGTTGAAACTGGTGGCAGCCGCCACTCAGGATTTGTTTAACGGCAGCGTTCCAGACGTGTTGACCTATCTTAGTCAGGGAATTTCTGTATTTGAAGATATCCGCGATTTGCTGGATCGCCAGTTTGATCGCCTCTGTGAAGCAGAACAGAAAATATTGTTCTGGTTTGCAATTCTGCGAGAGCCAGTTTCGATCGCAGAGATTCGAGAGAATGTGGTTGATCCTGCTGCTCAACAAAGTGTACCTAATTTGATCAACTCGCTGCTCCGGCGATCTCTAATTGAAAAAAACGACGGGTTATTCTTCTTGCAGCCCGTGGTAATGGAATATGTTATGGAGCAATTCGTACAGCAAATTTGCATCGAATTTGAGACGCAGCAGTTGAACGTTTGGCAAACGCATTCCTTATTGCGAGTACAAGCAAAAGATTACATTCGAGAGGTTCAGATACGCTTAATTATGCAACCTGTGATAGAGCAGCTTCTGTCTCGCTTTAGCAATGTAGCGGCGATCGAGACGCAGGCAAGGCACTTATTGAGGCAGCAGGGGAAGAAACCAGGATACGTGGCAGGCAACTTGATTAACCTGTTGGTGCAGCTTCAAGTCGATTTGCGTGGCTCTGACTTTTCTGGACTTGTAGTGCAACAAGCTGACTTAAGACAGATCGATTTAGCCGGGGTCAATTTTCAGAATGCTGACTTGGCGAAATCTATCTTTTCAGAGGCGCACAGTGTTGCCATGTCGATCGGTTTTAGTCCAGACGGTCAAGCAATCGTAGTCGGCGATTCTAGTGGCAACATTTATCTCTGGAGCATCACGACAACCCAACTCTTAGCCACTTTTGAAGGTCATACAGGCTGGGTCTGGTCGGTTGGCTTTAGTCCCGATGGTAAAACGTTAGCCAGCAGCGGTACTGATCGGTCAGTGCGCGTGTGGGATGTCGAGAGTGGACGATGCTTGCAGGTGCTAACAGACCATACAGGTTGTGTTTGGTCAGTGAGTTTTAGTGGCGATGGTCAGCAGTTAGCCAGCAGCAGTGAAGATCAAACGGTGCGCTTATGGAATTTGCAGGGGCAGTGTCTCCGTATCTTGCAAGGACACACCCAGAGTGTTTATTCTGTCCACTTCGCACCCGATCAGCAAACCTTAGCCAGTAGCAGTAACGATACAACCATTCGGATCTGGGATGTGAGCAATGGAAACTGCCTAAGTGTCTTACAGGAGCATACCAGCGGAGTTCGTTGTGTACGGTACAGCCCTGACGGTCAACGGCTGGCAAGTAGCAGTCACGATGGCTCCATTCGCCTCTGGAATGGGCAGCTTCACTCCAAACCCAGTTCGTCAAATCCCAGTTTCATAAATTCCAGTGTTAAGTTGCTGCATGGGCATACCGATTGGGTTTGGGACATCGCCTTTAGCCCAGATGGTCGTGTGTTAGCCAGTACCGGTCGCGATAGTACGCTGCGCCTTTGGAGCGTTCCAGACGGGCAATCCATCCATGTACTCAAGGGTCATGCGCATGATGTTTACGGGCTTGCCATCAGCGCCGACAGTCAATTATTGGCGAGTGCAGGTCAAGACAATACGGTTCGATTGTGGCATTTGCAGAGTGGTCAAAGCCTCAAAACGTTGCGCGGCTACACGGGTGGAATTCAATCCCTGAGTCTCAGTCCGGATAATCAAATTCTTGCCAGTAGTCGTCAGGATGAAACGATCCAGTTGTGGCGTTTGCAGTTGGATAGCAAGCCACAACTTCACCCCCACAAAACGTTTTCTAGCCCAACCCGTTGGATTTCATCCTTAACCAATTTAAGCTTTAGTCCGGATGGTCAAACTCTGGCAATCAATCGGCATGATGGTTCGATCGCTTTGTGGAATATTCAAACCGGGCACCTCGATCGCTGGTCAGCGCACAACGCGGCCGTGTGGACAGTTTTATTCAGTCCAGGGGGGCAGATTTTGGCAAGCAGTAGTTTCGATCGCACTGTGCGACTGTGGGATGTGCAAACGCATCACTGTTTGCAGGTGTTACGTGGTCATGAGAGCGGTGTCCGAGCGATCGCCTTTGATCCTAGCGGTCAATGGTTGGTAAGCAGTAGTTACGATCACACCGTGCGGCTCTGGGACGTGCAAACCGGAGCGTGCCTGAGGATCTTGCAGGGGCATACGGGAGCCGTGTTCGCCTTGGCATTTGATCCCAGTGGTCAACGATTGGCAAGCGGCAGTCTTGACCAAACTATCCATTTGTGGGATCTCCAAACTGGAGCGGGCTTGCGTGCTTTGCGGGGACACACAGGATTTGTGTGGACACTTGCCGTTAGCCCTGATGGTCGAATCTTAGCAAGTGGCAGTGATGACCAAACCATCCGCTTGTGGGATTTGCAAACGGGACACTGCCTGCAAACATTGGGCGAACACACCAGTTGGGTTCGGTCAGTCATCTTTAGCTCTGACGGTCAAATTTTATTTAGTGGTAGTGACGATCGCACAATAAAACTATGGGATGTGAAGACAGGACGTTGTATCAGCACACTAACGATCGATCGCCTCTATGAAGGCATGAATATTCAAAGCACAACTGGGTTGACAGCCGCTCAAAAAGCCACACTGAAAACATTAGGAGCAGTTGAACATTAAGGCAATTTCAGCGAATTCTCTTGTGTTCGATCGCGTCTAACAATTGATGAAAAGCGTTGAGCGATCTCGTTATTTCCTCATTCACAAATTGTTCAACTAACTGATTCAAAGAAATTTCCATTTGCGACTCCCTGATCAAGCTCTGTTCAGCAGTTCTAGCATCAATCAAACTGGTAGGTAGCAGAGAAACCTCTCGATACATTTCCAGTATTGATGGCGATAGCATCATCACTGTTTCAGGAACCGCTAACGTCTGAAGATAACGCCATGCGGATTCAGGCGGAATATCTGTGCAATCCCACACCAAGCGTGGTGACTTTGCCCCTTTAGGGAGTGATCGCCAGCGGTCACTTTGACAGAGGTTTCGATGGTGCTGGTATAGAATCCTAGCTTGCATCAGGCTGAAAGATGATTCTAAGTTGGCAATGAGCGGATCAATCATTGCATCCAATCGACCAATGGAAAAACTGGTAAAGCAAACAACATCGCTCACCAGTTCTCCTTGCTGCATCAATCTCTCCAGTCCCCTCAGATAACCATCAAATATCTGCTCATATACATTTGGAGAAAACACTAACGTTGCATTCACATTAATGCGATCGATAATCAGTTGTTCAATAGCTGGCAACATCAATTGAGTGGCAGGTATTCTGAGCATCAAATTGCTCCACCCAACCGATTGCCAGATTTTTTGGGCTTCTGCGATCGCTGTTTCAACCTCAAACAATGCATCGAGTGGAAGATCAACCTGAATATAACCATCGTGTCCTTGAGTTTGCACATGCGTCTGTTTCAGCAAGTCAGCCGCTAGTTGCAGATCTCGCACAATTAAGTAGTCGTAATCCGATCGAGCAGTCCGGCTCATCCCTTGCTGCGCCAGTGTACTGAAGTCGCGATCGTACTCCTGTCTTTCAATTGCCGTTTGCAAGCTTTGAAAGTTCGATCGTACTCCCGTTAAACCATCCTCCTCAATGTAGCGTTGTAACTCACCACGACTAATCCAGCCGCGCTCAAATCCATCAAGCCAAACTGATTGTCCATATTGATGAAGTAATTGCAACAGGTTCATCACAAATAACCTTCACGATCGAAATTCAAACGTCCAACTACCCAGTCTGCGAAACTACTTCAAATTTCACCACTCAAGATCCGCCAGTTAAGTCTCAATTTCGCTGTCAGGTAATGTGAAGTTACAAATATCCCTAAATCTAGCCTTCTTGTCGGAATGAGCCATGCTATATAGCCAATGAGACTGTCAAGACGTTCACCTAAATTCTGATAGCAAGCAGCGATCGCAATGCTTTCTTGCAAAATGTGCCTCACCTGCCGCCGAAAGGGAGCTATATCAATTGTGGTACGACGAGGAACAGCCGCTTGCGCCGCTGGAGCCGGATCGAACATCAGCATCACCTGGCGATCCACTGTCTCGATCAATTCCGGTTGCTCTTTGACCTCGTTTCAACTGTGCCTCTTTAATTTTAACTTCGGCGATCGCCTCTCTCAGATCTAAAAGCACCTCTGCATCAAGCGATCGTAGGGTACACAATCCTTGTTAAGTTGGCTCTTTTTTGGGTTGCCAAATATCTCTATTACTCAATTAGAGAAATTATTATTCCAAGTCAGCGCCAAACGCCTGCTCAATAAGCCTCAAATTCTGAAGGGGACAAAATATCGATTTCGCCAAACTTTTTTAGAGTTAGCAGATCTTTATCACCTGTAATAATGCAAACAGCCTCGCCTGTAAAGGCTGTTGCCAGAATCATGTCATCATTAGGACTCGACACACGTTACGTGCTAAGGGGATGGGTTCAACAACCTGCATCCTGGATCGTAAGAGAGCTTCAACGGCGGCAGCATCTTCATTAGAAAATTTGAATTTCTTTGTTAGCTTTTCTCTCAACTCGTTAAGAATAAACTCTGAGGTGATAGCAGAATGCACTCGCAAGCACTGCTCTACAAGGGTATGACAAAATCCTTTACCGATAAAGGCAGCAATGAGAACGTTGGTATCTAGCACCAAATTCATGAAACCATCTCGAAAATATCCTCATCCGTATAGTCAGCCTTTGTCTTTTGCATTAATTGCGAACGCAATGCCCGAAATTGACGAATGAACAGATAGTCTGCAATAGCATTTTGAACCAGTGTCTCTGGAGAAATGCCTTCGGTATGAGTGAGGTTGTCAAGGATGGCTTTGAGTTCCGGAGTCAGCGTGATGGTCAGAGTGTCTTCCATATAGTCATGCCTTTGCTCTATGTCCAAAATATATCTTGTCCAGGAATAGGAATTGGTTCATCCTTCTTTTTTAGGTTTGTACGTGGAGGCGACGTGGAGTTCCTTGAGTTGCTTGTCATCCACGGTGGAGGGTGCGGTGGTCAGCAGGCAGCGGGCTTGCTGGGTTTTTGGGAAGCTGATGACATCGCGGATGGAGTCTTCCCCTGCCAGCAACATGACTAGGCGATCGACTCCGTAGGCAATACCACCGTGGGGAGGTGCGCCATATTCAAACGCTTCTAGCAAAAAGCCAAACTTTTCGTGGGCTTCTTCTGTCGAGAGTCCGATGGTGTCAAATACCTGCTGCTGCACGTCGGGTTGATAGATCCGCAAACTGCCGCCGCCGACTTCAAAGCCATTGAAAACGATATCGTAGGCTTGGGCACGGGCAGTTTTGAGGTCGTGCAAATCTTCCGGGAAGGGGGCAGTGAAGGGATGGTGCAATGCCTCCAGCCGTTTTTCGTCGGCATTCCATTCAAACATGGGAAAGTCAGTGATCCAGAGCAGGTTGATTTTGCCAGGATCGATCAGGTTTTGCTCACGGGCGATCGCTTGACGCAGGCGATCGAGGGTTTTGTTCACCGTTGCCGTATCTCCAGCCGCAAACAGCAGCAAGTGTCCCGACTGTGCGCCCGTGCGGGTGAGGATTTCCTGCTTCTGCGCTTCGCTGAGGTTGTCTTTAATCGCGCCGATCGTGTCGATTTCGCCATCACGGACGCGGATATAGGCAAGCCCCCTAGCTCCAGCGGTTTCGGCTTCTTTAAATAGATCGCCGCCCGGTTTAATTCGCACATTCGAGATCGCATCATTGCCGCCAGGAATTGGCAAAATTTTGACAATGCCGCCCTTAGACACCGCATCTGCAAACACTTTGAAGCCGCAGCCTGTGACCACATCCGACACATCCACCAGTTCTAGCCCATAGCGGGTATCGGGCTTGTCGCAGCCATAGCGATCCATCGCTTCGGCATAGGTGAGACGCGGCAAGGGCAGTGGTAAATCAATGCCTTTGATCACTTCAAATAAATGCGCCATCAGCTTTTCATTTAGTGCCAGCAATTCTTCCTGATCCAGGAAGCTCATTTCCATGTCTAGCTGGGTGAATTCGGGCTGGCGATCGGCTCTTAGATCCTCATCACGGAAGCAGCGGGCGATTTGATAGTAGCGATCGCAGCCTGCCACCATCAACAACTGCTTAAACAACTGCGGCGACTGGGGCAATGCATACCACTCATTCGGGTTCACCCGCGACGGCACCAAATAATCTCGCGCTCCTTCCGGCGTAGATTTGGTCAGAATCGGCGTTTCCACTTCCATAAAACCCTGCTCATCTTCCAGGTAGCGGCGCAGGGTTTTGATCACCTCATGCCGCAGCCGCAGATTTCGGCTCATCCGCTCCCGCCGAATATCCAAATAGCGATACTTCAAGCGCAGTTCTTCTCGTACAGTCTCGCTTTCCGCGCTGGAGATCTGAAACGGCAGCGGCTTCCGAACAGCATTGAGAACCAGAATCTCATCGGCATAGATTTCAACTTCACCCGTGCCCAACTTAGGATTGAGTGAATCTTCCGGGCGTTGAGTCACCCGCCCCATAATTTGCACCACGTCCTCATTTCGCAAATCGCCTGCCTGGTTATAAGACGCAGGTGTGCGAACGGGATCGCTGACAATTTGGATAATGCCCTCGCGATCGCGCAAGTCAATAAAAATCACGCCCCCATGATCGCGGCGACGATCCACCCAACCGCAAAGGGTGACTGTCTCTCCAATATGTTCGGCGCGGAGTTGACCGCAGTAATGGGTTCGCATGGCTGTTGAACGTGAGTTTAGATAAAGTTTAGCCTAACGCCCAAGCATGGCATTGCAGTTTGCCGAGTTACCTGAGCGATAAAGCAAGTCTCATTATGCCTGATAGGGGTGCTTAGTTGTAGAATCTGGGGCGATCGCGTAGCCTCTTTCTATAGAGAATCGCGTCACCTCTTCTATGAAGATCACGCCAAAATAAACGTGAACGTTGGCAAAACAATAACGGCGACTGAAAATAGAACGATAAGATAATAACGCTATCCCTTCCATCTTTATGCGTGATCAAACCAGCATGAGCGAACTAGATCAGCAACTCCGCGAGTTGGTCATCGAAGCCTGCAAACACCCGCCGGGAAGTCCGCCCCGACAGCGCAATCTAACGCGGGTGATTCGGCTGGTATCGCCCAAACTGTGGCGGGAAAGCGTTTTCTACTATCAAGATGCCGTGCAGCAAACCTGGGTTTATTTTTGCAAGTACGTCTGTGGCAAATACGATCCTGAATTGGGTAGTGTGCCGGTCTGGTTAAATGCTTATCTGAAATTTCGCCTGAAAGACTTTAGGGATGCCACGCAAAACGACAAAATCAAGCGATTTCCTTCCCAAATAGAGCGGGATGGCGAAACCATCAATATTATTGAGACTGTCCCCGCTAAGCCTGAAGCAGAGCCATTGTTGGAAATTGTGGAAGCTTGGGCAAAGACAGACCCAACGGGCGAATTGAAAAGCCTACACATTAAAGGGCATCCAGAAGTGAACGCTCAGATGTTGATTTTGCGTCGGCTCTCGGAAACCAAGTGGAAAGACCTAGCGGCTGAATATGGAGTCTGCGTTTCAGCCCTTGCCAGCTTTTATCAACGACAATGTGTGCCCCGCTTGCGTAACTTTGGTGAATCCGAGGGATATATCGATAGTAATTAAAGATTCTGCCTTGGAGAAACCAAAATGACTCAATCAATCTATGAATTTGCTTTACCTTTACCCATTACTCAAGCCACCCGTCAAACAGCACAAGAGTTTGCTAATCAGCAGCCCAATCCTCAGAAAGCAGAACAGGTTCGGCTGAATACCTTGGCGGTGTTGGTGGTAGAAGACTATCTGCAACTGATGGAGATTCCCACCCGTCTAACGGCAAGCGATAGCTGGAATCGGGTGCTGCGTTTAGGTGCGGATGTGGCAGATTTGCAGGTAACTGGTCTGGGGCAGTTGGAATGTCGCCCCGTGTTGCCGAATCAGACCCTTTGCTCAGTGCCGCCCGAAACCTGGAGCGATCGCATTGGTTATGTAGTAGTCGAACTAGATGAAGCATCATCATCGGCGCAACTTTTAGGATTTGTGCCTAAAGCTGCTACCGAAGAATTGCCCCTCAACCAGTTGCGATCGCCCGAAGAATTACTCGATCATCTGGCAGAGTTGCGCCATCCCCAACCCAGTTTTGTAGCCAACCTTAGCCAATGGATGCAAGGCGCGATCGACGAAAGTTGGCAAACCCTAGAAGCCCTTTTGAATCCGGCTCAACTCAGCCCCGCGATCGCTTTTCGGGGTCGTCTAGGGGCACAAGCCCCCGCCAAACGGATTGACCTCAATGGCGTAGCGGCTGTATTGGCAGTAGATGCGCGTCCTATAGCGGATGAATCAACAGATATTTGCCTCCAACTGCACCCGCCGATTGATGGTTTTCTACCCGTAGGCACCCGGTTTTCCGTCCTCAATGAAGTCGGTGAAGTGGAATTAGAAACCACTGCCACAGGCACCGAAGATTTTTTAGAGTGGCAGGTTGGATGTATTTCCGGCGATCGCTTCAGCGTCCAAATCACCCTCAACGAAGTCTATATCACCCAAGACTTTGTAATTTAATCCGGCTATCCCTTACCCCCTCGCCCCTTGCTCCTCATCCTTGCTTATGGCTAAGTTAGTCGTTCTAAAAATTATCGACGGCAATTTTGAGCAAGGCTTTACCGTCATGCAGGAAATCGGGGAAGAGAATCAACGTCCCTCCAGCACCACCCTGGGAAAACTGCCACCCTTGCCTGAAATGCCCTTGTACTATAGCCGCTGGAAAGAAAGCTACGGGCGGCTGAAGTCGCGCTATCGGATTATCGCTAAGAAAGGGCAAAAGCCCAACGTATCCGTGTTAGATGACTGCCACAACGCCTCGAAAATGCTCCGGGTACGGCTCAATACCTGGTTCCTAGCGGAAGACTATCGCAGTGTTCGAGAGAAATGGCTCCAGCAGCTATCGCCTGACGACGAGATTCGGGTTCTGATCCAAACCGAAGACAGCCAGATGCGCGCCCTGCCCTGGAATTTGTTGGAATTTCTAGAAGGCTACCCTCATGCCGAAATTGCCATCAGTGCGCTCAATTTAGAAAAACCCCCGCAGCGGCAGGTTTTGCCAAAATCCCGCGTGAGTATCCTCTCAATCATGGGCAACAGCGAGGGGATTGATACTGATGTGGATCAAGGGCTGCTCGATCGCCTGCCTCAAACCGATATTGAGCGGCTGATTGCCCCCGATCGCAAAACCTTGACCGATCAGCTTTGGAACACACCCTGGGATATTCTCTTTTTTGCCGGACACAGCACCAGTCAAGATGGCAAAGGGCGGATTTTTCATAACAAAACCGACAGCTTGACCATGGGCGAACTCAAATATGCCCTACAAAAATCGGTTGCCAATGGTTTACAGCTTGCTATTTTCAACTCCTGTGATGGCTTAGAGATTGCGCGGGAACTGGCAGAACTCAACATTCCCCAAATTATCGTCATGCGGGAACCGGTGCCCGATTTGGTCGCCCAAGAGTTTCTAGCCTATTTCCTGAATGAATACACTCAGGGCACATCCCTTTATCTGGCAGTACGAGCGGCGAGAGAGCGTTTGCAGGGCATGGAAAACGATTATCCCTGTGCGACTTGGCTGCCGCTGATTTGCCAAAACCCTACGGTTTCCCCTCCCCTGTGGCAAGACTTTTTGGCACCAGAACCCGTTCCAGCGTTCGCGCCAACGTTGATGCCTGTTCGTCGCAGTGTGGCGATCGCCACACTCACCAGTTTCACCGCCGCCGCTTTGGTCGGAACCGTGCGATTTTTGGGATTATTACAGCCCCTCGAATTTCTCGCCTTTGATCACCTGATGCGGCTGCGCCCTCCTGAACCGCCCGACTCGCGCTTGCTAGTGGTGGCGATCGACGATGAAGACCTGCAACAACAAAAGCGCACAGAAGACCTGAAAGGCACCTCCATTTCAGACCGCAACCTAGCGAAGTTGCTCAATGTGTTGTTGAAGTATAAACCGCGCGCGATCGGGCTAGATATAAACCGCGATCGCACTCCACTGCCTGACCTAGCTGCCAAATTTCGCACCGAAGAAACCCTATTCAGCGTTTGCAAAGTAGGCGACGACAAAGTCAGTCCCTACGGTCGTGCGCCCCAACCTGACATTCCGCTCAACAGCCATCGGGTTGGATTTAGCGATTTTGTAGTTGATGTGGCTGGAGGTGAAGTGATTCGTCGCCATTTGCTCGGCACAAACGCTAAGGCTCAGCAACAATCTTACTGTCAGGTTTCCACTGCCTTTAGCGTCGAATTAGTCCTAAAGTATCTAGAAAATGACTTAGATGGGGCTGAAACGGGATTTTTTCCGCCGGATGAAAACGAAACCTTCAAAATTCGGTTACAGCAACCCCCAAAAGACTTGATCTCAGTTCCCCATGGCTACGCTGCCTTGCCCCATCCTGCGAAGGAAGTCATTTTTCCTTCATTGCCAGCACGACTGGGTGGCTATCAAGGACAAGACTTGGATGGCATAGGCAGCCAGATTTTGCTGAACTACCGCGCTGGCAACAATTTACGGGATATTGCCCCGCAAAAATCCCTGAGTTGGTTTCTTTCCCCAGAAAATCCCCCTTCGCCCCAAGAGTTGGATCACCTGATTCGAGACAAAGTGGTGCTAATCGGCGCAACTGCACGCGAAAAGGAAGATTATCACAAAACACCCTATGGCAATACCTTTCACGATCGCACTCCTGGAGTCTTCATTCATGCTCACATGCTGAGTCAACTGCTGAGCGCGATGCTGGATGGGCGACCGCTCCTGTGGGCATGGTCACCTTGGGGCGATTGGGGCTGGATTGTCGGCTGGTCTGCTCTAGGTGGACTCGTGGCGTGGGGAGTCTGTCTCCGCAATGGATCTCACAGGACGATGGTATTCCAGATGTTTTTAGGGCTGGGAGTGACCACCGGAATTCTTTATGCTGCCTGCGTGGGCGGTTTGATTATTTGGGCGGGCTGGCTACCCCTGGTTCCGTCTGTTCTAGGGCTATGGCTGGGAGGCGGAGGAGTGTTTTTAGGACTCAGCCGCTACTCGAATAAATCGTGACGATGATCGGAAGCAGATTTAAATTTAATTAGGAGAAGCATCATGAAAGGCATTCAACCCGGCAATTTGAGAGGATGGAGTTTTGGTATTGCGATCGCGCTAGTTAGCAGCCTTGCAATCCAGGCAACAGAATCAATCCAGCTACCCGCCGCTTCAGCGTCATCGGTGCTAGCTCAGGGGCGATCGGCTCCGATGCAGTTGGCTCGGCGAGGGGGCAGTTTGCAATCGGTGCGGCGCAACCTTCAAGGACGGGCAGCAGGGGGGCGGGTTCGGACTGGATCTTCCCGCAGCACCGAAAACAAGGCTGCACCCAGTCTTTGTCCCAAAGCCACACCCCCCCTGACAGCATTGGTTCAATTTGAAGAAGAGGCGCGACCGGGTCAACGCCCCAAAACGAATGTGTGGGGCTATACCACCGCCGCGCATCCCACCCTATGGTTTTATATGCCCTACACCCAAAAACAAGCGATCCCGGCGAATTTGACTGTAGTAGAGGATGATGGCAAGTCGTTTGCGATCGTCATTCCCTCCATCCCAGTCCAGTTGCCAAATAAACCCGGCATCATGGCAGTTCGCATTCCTTCCTCAGCCAAAGCCCTGGACATTGGCAAACGCTATCGTTGGGCATTGACTCTGAACTGTGCCTCTAGCCCTAATGCAAGCGACAAAATGCAGGTTGAGGGCGTGATTGTGCGGGACAATCTTGACACGGCTATCACTGCCACAGGCATCCAAAAAGCGGTGATCTATGCAGAAAACGGCATTTGGCATGATGCCCTAACCACTGTGGCAGAACTTCGCCAAAAAGACTTTGCTGACCCTAGCTTAAAAAGCGATTGGCAAAGCTTGTTAAACAGCATGGTGCTGTCGGGTTCATCCGAAGAGTTTAAACCGGAAGAGATTGTAGACCAGCCATTTGCAAATTAGTAGTTTGTCAATCTACCCAAAGTAGGAGTTCGGCTTTAATCTATTAACCAGGCATTTAAAATAAAGAGGTCAGTATGGCGGCGATCGAACGAGTTCCCACTGTTGTATTCAAAACCCGTGTTCGCGATGAGTCGGTTGAGGGTTCCAATCCCTACCGCTGGCAAGACACGACAACTCAGGACATCTTTGGGGGCAAGCGAGTTATTGTGTTCTCGTTGCCGGGTGCGTTTACGCCCACCTGTTCTACCAGTCATTTGCCCCGCTATGAAGAACTTTATGACGAGTTTCAGGCGCAGGGTATTGATAGCATTATTTGTATTTCTGTAAATGATGCGTTTGTCATGTTTCAATGGGGCAAAAACATGGGCGCTGAGCATGTTTTCTTGCTGCCCGACGGCAATGGCGAATTTACCCGCAAAATGGGGATGCTGGTTGATAAATCAAATCTAGGGTTTGGGATGCGTTCTTGGCGCTATTCCATGCTGGTGAATGATGGCGTGATTGAAAAGATGTTTGTTGAGCCAGATTTTGGCGATAACTGCCCGATCGACCCGTTTGAAGTGTCTGATGCCGATACGATGATGAACTATTTGAAGAGCGCTCAAGTTCCTGTATAAGAGTTTGCGATCGCGTAGCGTTCCGCGATGTGCAACTAAGAACCCTCACCCCAAACCCCTCTCCCGCAGGAGAGGGGCTTTCAAGAGATCTCTTATTCCCTCTCCTGCGGGAGAGGGCTAGGATATAGCTTGCTTCCCGCAGGGTGGGGAGTGTTTGCGTTGTTTCAGGAAGGTTGCACATCGCATAGCGTTACTCTATAACCTCGCGCTAGCGTTACCTTATAACAGAGCTATTTTGTAAATTCTGTAGGGGCGTTTTACGAAACACCCCTATGACCAATCCATTTCGAGGGAACTATGAGCTACGACTTTGACCTATTTGTGATTGGGGCGGGTTCTGGTGGAATTGCCACGGCTCGACGGGCAGCCGAATATGGCGCAAAGGTTGGCATTGCTGAATACGATCGCTTGGGTGGCACCTGTGTGAATCGGGGTTGTGTCCCAAAAAAATTGATGGTGTATGCTGCTCACTTTCCACACGTGTTTGAAGAAGCAAAAGGATATGGCTGGAGTGAGGTGAAAAGTTCTCTTAATTGGGACACCATGATCACGGCGGTGAACGATGAGGTGACGCGCCTCAACGGAATTTATCAGCGGATGTTAGATAATTCCAAAGTAGAACTGTTTCATGGACATGCTAGCTTTGTCGCTTCTCACACGATCGCGATCGGCGAGCAACAAATTACTGCGGACAAAATTTTGATTGCAGTGGGTGGCAAACCGCATCGACCTAATATTTTAGGCATTGAACACGCGATCGTCTCGGACGATATTTTCAATCTAAAAGAACAACCTAAAAAACTCGTTATTTTAGGCGGTGGATATATTGGCTGCGAGTTTGCTTGCATCTTAAATGGACTTGGAACTGAAGTCATTCAAATCATTCGCGGTGATAAGATTTTGCGCGGCTTTGATGATGACATTAGAACTGAAATTCAACAGGGAATGATCAACCATGGCATTCAGTTATATACCGATGCACAACTGATTGCAATTGAAAAAACTGACAATGGTGTTGCAATTTCAGTAGGCAAAGGAGACACCGCCGAAACCGTTTATGCGGATGCTGTGAGTTTGGCAGCCGTGGGACGAAAACCCAATTTGCACAACTTAGGATTGGAAAATACAGGGGTGAAACTACATGATGGCGCGATCGCGGTTGATCAATATAGCCACACGGCAGAAAACCATATTTTTGCTCTCGGTGACTGCACCAATAACATCAACTTAACTCCCGTTGCCATCAACGAAGGTCGCGCCTTCGCAGATACCGTATTTGGCGGCAAGTCGCGCTTTATGACCTATGAAAATATTCCTACCGCTGTGTTTACTTCCCCCGAAGCCGCAACCGTTGGCTTGACAGAAGCCGAAGCTCGTGAACAGTATGGTGACTCAATTAAAGTCTATCGCTCGAAGTTTCGCCCGATGTATTACACCCTGGCAGGCAAGGATGAAAAGACCTTAATGAAGCTGATTGTGGACGAAAAAACCGATAAGGTGCTGGGCGCTCATATGGTCGGCGATCATGCCGCAGAAATTATTCAAGGAGTGGCGATCGCCCTGAAAATGGGAGCCACTAAAGCTAACTTTGATGCCACCGTTGGCATTCATCCCAGTTCTGCCGAAGAATTTGTCACCATGCGGTAGTTTGACGATTGGTTTGACGATTGGCTGGGCGCTCTAGTTAATCTCAAATTGTCAACGACAGAAGACTACTCTGAAGCTCTAAACCAAGCTTCTAAATCGGCGATCGCCTCAAAATCTAACAATGCGTCACCCAGATTTTCGAGTTGCTCTAACGAAAGAGTGCTAATCCGCGATCGCCAAGTTTCCGGCAGGTCACCCACTCGTCGAGTCAACAACCGCAAAATCAGCGATCGTCCTGTCTCTTGTCTACCCTCTTGCCTACCCTCTTGCCTACCCTCTTGCCTACCCTCTTCCAAAATTTCTTGCACAATCACAGAGTCACGCATCATGCCCTCCCGAAATAGTTGCCGAATCAGGTCTTTCTCAAATTTTAACCCAGCTAGAATTTTGGCGTAGTCTAAGACTTCTTGACGGCGGCTATCGTCTAGCTGGTTGACTCGTTGCGCCACTGCTTCTAATAGCGGTTCTGTGCCACTGGTTGCTGCCAAGGTTGCCAAAGGGAGGAGGGCTGGGTCATTGAGCAACACGGTCGCGTCTTCCTCCCACAAGCGGATCACTCGATAGTCATGACGAGTGGCGCCCATCACAAAAGCTGTCTCAATCACAGTCTCTTCGGGTGGCGGCAGCAATAGCACCACTACTTG
This sequence comes from Sivoneniella epilithica UHCC 1019, assembly GCF_040830845.1. Lineage (NCBI taxonomy): Bacteria > Bacillati > Cyanobacteriota > Cyanophyceae > Leptolyngbyales > Leptolyngbyaceae > Sivoneniella > Sivoneniella epilithica. The sequence goes on along the minus strand of NZ_JBFPDP010000019.1, from coordinate 63,146 downwards.
AGCGATCGGCAATCGATAAAGCCGATAGAGCCGCACCCAATAATCGAGCATTCGCAGTGGTAGGGGCGGGTTTGAGTCCCACCGAGTCTGAAACTCTAGATGTAGGATTTGTCCTTGCAGTTGTAAGAGAGTGACGTAATCTGCTCGAATTGGCTCAATGCTTAACTCGGTTTTGAGGACTTCTACTAGGGAGTGTGGAGTGCCTAAAACCCAACTGGCAAAACGGTCAGGATACTTCTCGGACAAGAGTTTGCAAACATTATCAAACGACATGCAGGCTTTGGGTGAAATCTTGCTAATCGTATCATTGGCAGCGTTTTTCAGCAGGACAGCATCATCCAATAATTTCTGTAGGGTTTTGTGGTGGTCGTTCTCGACGATGGTGAAAATGCAGGCGATAATGACATCAGCTTATTCTGCCAGTGTTTGAAAGTTCCTATGACTGTCTCTGTTCAGTTGAGTCCTGCAATGCGGCGAGTTTTTCGTCTCAGCCTGTGTGTGGTGCTGGGAATTTTGCTCGTGAGTGCCAACGTGAGTGCTGCGTCTTCTCAAAGTGGGGCGATCGCTACCATCACATCGCCTAGTCCTAATCAGATCACTATTGCTACGGCTGATCCCTTAAAGGCAGTGCAGGCAGGCAAAGCGTATTATCAGTCGGGGCAGTATACCGCAGCAGTGGGCGCTTGGCTGCCAGCGGCTCAGGTGTTTGCTAGTCGGGGCGATCGCCTCAATCAGGCAGTCGTGTTGAGCAATCTAGCACTGGCGTATCAGCAGTTAGGACAGTGGACTGGAGGCAACCAGGCGATCGCCGATGGCATTAGGCTATTGAGCAACGAACAAGCGAAAGCAAGCGCTACTGAAGCCCCTGTTTTACTGGCACAAGCGTTTAATATTCGAGGCAGTCTGCAACTCGCACAAGGGCAGGCAGAACCCGCGCTGCTTTCCTGGCAAGCGGCAACAACCGCGTATCAGCGCGCCAAGGAACCCAGCGGCATGATTCGCAGCCAGATTAATCAAAGTCAAGCATTGAGGGCATTAGGACTGTATCCCCGTGCCAAATCGACTTTGGAGCAAGTCAATCAAACTCTGACCACTCAGCCCGATTCGCTACTCAAAGCGGCTGGCTTAGTCAACTATGGCGATGCATTACGCTTGGCGGGTGAATTGGCAGCAGCCGAAAAAGTGCTGCAACAAAGTTTGGCGATCGCCCAGCGGTTAGAATCAGCCTCCGATGTTACTCTCGCACTACTGAGTTTGGGCAACACTGCCCGCGCTCGTCAAGATTCCGAAACTGCCCTGCAATACTATCAGCAAGCCGCCAGTAATTCTAGCAACTCTACAACCACGGTGCAGGCGCAACTTAATCAACTGCGGTTGCTGACAGACCTGAATCAACTTCAACGAGTGCAATCTTTAGCAGCCGAAATTCGTCCCCAACTGGCAACGCTGCCACCTAGCCGCACGACAATCTATGCACGGGTGAATTTTGTTCAAAGTTTGATCAAAGGGCTTGGAACAGATCAGCCATTTTCCTTAACAAAAGAAGCTCAACTATTAGCAACCGCAGTCAACGATGCCAAGCAAATTGGGGATCAGCGGGCAGAATCCTATGCGTTGGGTTATTTGGGAGAACTCTATGAGCGCAGCCAACAGCGGACGGAAGCCCAAAAACTGACTGAGCAAGCGTTGATTTTGGCGCAAGCTGTGAATGCACCAGATGTTGCCTATCGTTGGCAGTGGCAGCTTGGGCGCGTTTTGCAGGAACAGGGGCAGCAGGAACAGGCGATCGCTGCCTACAGTCAAGCCGTTACCACTCTCAACTCGATTCGGAATGACTTAGTTGCTAGCAGTCCCGATATCCAGTTTTCGTTTCGCGAAAGCGTTGAGCCAGTCTATCGCGAGTTTGTCGCCTTGCTGTTGGAACCCACGAATGGACAGCCCGCAAACCAAGACAATCTCCGAAAAGCGCGAGAAGTAATTGAGTCATTGCAACTGGCAGAACTGGACAACTTTTTTAAAGAAGCCTGTCTCACAGGTCGCCCAGCCCAAGTGGATCAAGTCGATCCTAAAAGTGCAGTGGTCTATCCAATCATCTTGCCCAACCGTTTAGAGGTGGTGCTGTCGATTCCCAAGCAGCCGCTACGCCATTACGCGACCGAAATCTCTCAGAAAAATCTGGAGACTTTAATTGACCAAATGCGACGATCGCTGCGGCGCACCTCGTCTTCTCGGGAACGATTGGCGATCGCTAGCAAACTTTATGACCTGCTCATCCGTCCGGCGGAGGCAGATTTAGCCGCAAGCGATATCAAAACTCTGGCATTTGTGTTAGATGGTTCGATCAAAAGCTTACCGATGGCAGCCTTGTATGATGGTCGTCAATATCTGATTGAAAAATATAGCGTGGCGTTGACTCCTGGCTTGCAACTGCTTGATCCGCGTCCGCTGCAACGCCAACAGCTAAAGGTGCTAGTGGGTGGACTGAGCGAAGAGCGGCAGGGCTTTTCTGCACTTCCTGGTGTGGAAACTGAAATTCAGCGGATTACTGCCGAAGTGCCCACCCAGGTATTGTTCAACCAAACTTTTACCACAGATACCTTTCAAGCGCAGGTGAGCGGTTCGCCGTTTCGGGTGATTCATCTGGCAACCCATGGACAATTTAGCTCCAATGCCGACAAAACCTTTATCCTCACCTACGATCGCCGAATCGACGTGAAACAGTTGGGCGAACTGCTGCAAGCCAGAGCGCAAGAAACCCAAACTCCCATTGAACTGCTGGTGTTGAGTGCTTGCCAAACTGCCGAGGGCGATCGCCGAGCCGCTTTAGGATTGGCAGGCGTGGCAGTGCGATCGGGTGCCCGAAGCACTTTAGCCACACTGTGGGCAGTGGATGACCAATCCACCTCTTCGCTGATGGTCGATTTCTATCAGGAATTAGCGCGATCGGGCACCACCAAAGCCGAAGCCCTACGCCAATCCCAGCTTCAACTGCTGCAACGCCCCGAATTCCGCCATCCTTTCTTTTGGGCACCCTATGTCTTAGTTGGCAATTGGCTGTAGTGTCTGTTCAGTTCGGCGATCGCCCGTTTACCAACCTCTGCAAATCATTTGGGAGAAAAATTAACGCTGATTGCGATCGCCCAAAAACTAGCTTTTGCTTATAGCACTATGAATTTCTACTTAGACTGGGGTATGTTAAGTAGAGCTTTTAGGATAAAGGTCAAAAACTGTTAAAACCCTTGAGCAGAGCAAATTGTGGGTTTCACTCATCAAAGCTAGAGTCATGATCGCTAAAACGTTTTAGGCATCATCAAGAGTGTTTCCCGATCGATTCAATGCACCGCTTCCATAAATTTTAGGTGTTTCTGTGGAAAAATCTGCTCTTAAACCTCAGTTTCCGCCTCGCATCCATGGTATTCCACTCCGACTCGTGCTGATTTTGCCCTTTGTGCTGCAAGTGGTAGGTGCTGTAGGGCTAACGGGCTATTTGTCATTTCGCAATGGACAAGTGGCGATAAACAGCTTTGCAACTCAGTTAACCAGTCAGGTGGGCGATCGCATTCAAGAACGCATCCGGACTTATTTAGAAACGCCGCAATCGATCAATAAAATCAACCTGGATGCCGTTGAAGCAGGAGTGCTAAATCTAAAGAATTTTGAGCAAGTCCAGCGACAGTTTTGGGGACAAAAGCGCTTTTTAGAATCGGTAACGACGATTTACTATGCGAACGAAGCACGGGAATTGATTAGCGTTGCCAATCTGTCGAATGGTCGTTCTTATTTATCCACCCTGACGCAAGGCGATCGCGGCTTGCGTCGCATCTATTTACTGAACGATTACGGCACAATCAAAAGTCTGTTAAAGACCATCCCCAAGTATGATCCTCGCCTGCGCCCTGGATATACGGCGGCGAAACAAGCAGGTAAATCGGTGTGGAGTCCTATTTTTCAATATCAGTTTAATTCTAGAGTGGCGATTTCTTTTGCATCTCCCCTGTTTGAGCCAACCGGTAAATTTAAGGGCGTATTAGTGTCAGAACTGCATCTGGAAGAAATCAGCAGATTTTTACAGAAATTAGACATTTCTCGGGGTGGGCAGGCGTTTTTGGTGGAGAGATCGGGCGAACTTGTTGCGACTTCTACCTCAGAAACCCCATTCCGATTAAAGCCACATCAACAAAACTCTGACCAACAGAAAAGCTTTCGGTTGCCTGCTACCCGTAGTCAAAATTTTCTCACCCAAGCAACGGCAGAGTATTTGAAGGATGAGTTTCGGGATCTGAAGGCGATCGCCGAACCCAAAAATTTGAGCTTTGTGGAAGATCACCAGCGAAATTTTGTGCGAGTCGTGCCCTATCAAGACAAAGCCGGCTTGGATTGGCTCATTGTCGTCGTCGTGCCCGAAGCCGATTTTATTGCAGACATTAGCCGCAGCAATCAGGTCACCATTCATCTAATGATTGCGGCTTTGGCTGGCTCTCTTGCCCTAGGATTAGTCACCACCTACTGGATTACGAAACCTATTTCTCAGCTTAGCCAAGCCAGCCAAGATCTCGCATTAGACCGCCTAGAAAACCCGGTTGATGAAAACAGCCCGATCGCCGAGCTAGAAATTTTGGCATACACCTTCAACCAAATGACCGCCTATTTACAAGAGTCATTTGAAGAGGTGAAAGATGCTTTACAGGAATCGGAAGAGCGATTTGCCAAAATTTTTCGGGCATCTCCAGACCCCATTAGCCTGAGAAGTTTTCCAGAAGGAAAATATTTAGAAGTTAACGATAGCTTTGTTAACCTGCTGGAATATTCCAGAGAGGACATTATTGGGCACTCACTGGATCATTTGGGAACTTGGGTGGCATCGTTTGAAGAACAACAGCAAGCGATGCAAACCTTAAACGAGTCTGGCAGGCTTCAGGGGATGGAAATTGAGTGGGTGACTAGCTCTGGCAAGCAGATATTTTTGCTGGCATCCTGTGAATTGGTCGAACTGGATGGGCAGCGCTGCTTGCTTTCCGTTGGTAAAGATATCACCGATCGCAAACGCTTAGAAGTTGCGTTGAAAAAGTCGGAAGCCAAACTAAGCGACATTCTCAATAGCTCCGAGGCGGCGATTTGCTGTTTTAAGATTTACCCTAGCGATCGCTGCCAATATGAATACTTTTCACCCAGCCATGAAACCATGTTTGGCTTTTCGCCTGCTGAAATAATGGCAGATTCCGACCTCTGGCTCTCACGGGTGCATCCCGATGACTACGATAAACTATTTCTAACCTACAGCCGCATCCCAGAAACCCGCTATTTTAGCGCCGAGTACCGCTTTTGTCGTAAGGATGGTTGCTGGCGCTGGATTGTGGACTATATGACCTTTCGGCGCGATGAAACGGATAGCTACTGGCTTGCCACCATTGCCGCTGTGGATATCACCGATCGCAAACAGTTAGAGCTTGCCCTGCAACAATCAGAAGCCAAGCTAAACCAGGTGCTTGATACGGCAACCATTGCTATTTGTAGCTATGACCTCTATGCCGATGGTCACATTGAATATGATTATTTTTCGCCCAATAATGAACGGGTCTTTGGATATTTGCCAGAGGAGTTATTTGCAGACACTCGCCTCTGGTTTTCGCGAGTGCATCCCGACGATCGCCACAAACCCGTAGGTGTGATTCCTCCCACTCAAGCGGAAACCGTGACAACAGAGTATCGTTTCTATCACAAAAATGGCTCCCTGCGATGGATTGCCGACCAAGTGACGTTTCGCCGAGATGACGTAAAAAACTGCTGGAGCGTGACGGCGGCTGCCATTGATATCAGCGATCGCAAACAGATTGAAGCCAGTTTGCGCCAACAGGAAGCCAGCCTGCGTGAAGCCCAACGGATTGCTCATATTGGCAGTTGGGAGCTAGAAGTTGCAACGAATCAGGTTTTGTTGAGCGAAGAATTGTTCCATATGTTTGGTATTGCTCCCAGTCAATCAGCGCTCTCCTTTGAACAGATTGTGGGGCAGATGATTCATTCTGAGGATCGCGATCGCTTCAGGCAAGTTTTTCAAACCGCGATCGCCGCAGGAACCGCCTACAAAATTGATCTGCGGTTTCTCCGCCCCGATGGTTCAATCTGCCATGCCGAAAATCGCGGCAAGCCTATTTTTAACGAAATCGGACAAGTGGTTCGCATGGTGGGCACCAGCCTGGATATAACCGCCCGTAAAGAAATTGAAGCTCGGTTTGAGCAACTATCCGCCACCATTCCAGGCAATATTTATACGGTGGTGCAGTCGTTGGATGGGCGCGTCTGGTTTGAATACATGAGTGCGGCGATCGAAGCGATTCATGAACTGCCCGCATCGGCTATCCTGAACGATGCCGCTCTTCTATTTCGCTGTATTCATCCTGAAGATGTGGCTGCCTACCAAGCCGCAGTTGCCCATAGCGCTGAAACTCTGACTTTGTTTAAACACGAGTGGCGCGTTATTACTCCATCGGGCAAGCTGAAATGGCTTCAGGGCACCTCTCGCCCGGAGCAGCGAACCAATGGAGATACAGCATGGCACGGCATTGTCATGGATATCAGTGAGCGGAAACAGGTTGAAGCCGCACTCCAAGCTCAAGAGTTGTGTTTACGCCAAGTAATTGATGCGGTGCCTTCTGCCATTTTTGTGAAAGATCGCGAGGGGCGGTATCTTATGGTGAATCAAGCCTTTGCGGATATTTATGACACCACGATCGCCGCGATTGTGGGCAAAAGAGATGTGGACTTTAATTCGGCGAGTGCCCAAGTTGAAAACTTCCGGGCGATCGATCAAGAAGTGATGCAAACTCGCCAATCCCAGATTATTTCACCGAAAGCGATTTCTACCGCACAAGGAAAATTGCGCTGGCATCAAGTCAATCTTCATCCATTGATTGATGCCGACAATCAGGTGCAGGGTGTGATTGGTTCTGCGATCGATATTACCGAGCTAGTCCAGCTTGAAACTATGCTAGCAACCGTAAACGGCACCACAAGCCAGGTGAAAAAAGGCGAGAAACCCGGTTTCCACCGAACTAAATGGCTCGATATTGCCGTCATCGATATTGCCGTCGGTGGCAGTAGTTAGCCGATCAGTCCACTCCTAATCTTTAAGCACTGCAAAGCGCTTGACGCATTATTTTCATATTGGTGGGCAGGTCATACTGGATTGCCTGCTGAATGAATAGACTGGGAACGGGAATGAGGGGAGTTGCTTGAACGAAATAGGTTAACAGGGTGCCGTTTGCAAAGTCCTGGAGGGTTAATTCAGCTAAAAAGTCATGAAAACTGCCTGATTCAAGCTGAAATTGGATCTGTTGCTGAAATGTTTCGACTACCTTAAGATAAATTTCGACTTGGGCTGATAAAAATAGAAAGTTTTTGCCAGCAGTTTGATAAAGCCGTTTGTACTGGATCTGGTCGGTGTTACTAGAGCTTCGCACATCATCGGTTAGTGGATAGCTGTTTTTGACATCTGGAAAATATCGTACCCACTGCGGATAATCAATCAGGTGTTGCCAAGCCGATTTACGGGAAATGGGCAAATATATCTGAGCCGTAACTGAGGCTCCCCAAGCGGTGTGGGCACGAGTTTCAAGTAAAACCTCTCCCCGGATGAGCGCTGCTGAGTTAGGCTGGTGAGAAACCGCTACGGCAAGAGTGCGATCGCAATTGAAGTTTGGTGCAGTTGAAACAACCATATGGATTCTGAACTCTCCAACTAAGGTCAAAGCCAAAGATAAATTATGTGAGCTTTAATCAATCAAGTGCTTTTAATAAACTGTTCTTTCTCAGAGGTTACTCCTATTTTGTGAAAGTATGTTGCGTGATACTGCTGAAGGATATGAAAATTTCACAAATGGGGACGTAGTTGTCCGACACTGTTAAATCCTTAAAGTTAATTCTTGGAAGTGTAAAGTTTGCTGTGGATAAGTTTTTCAGTCTTTTTATTACTATTGGGCTTTATATTCTTGGCATCTCGCTGGTGATGCTGTCAATATTGGTTGTGCTGAAGGGTTTAGGATGGGTAACCCAAATTCCTGATTATTTAGCTTGGGCAATGACCTTGTTTGCGATCGGCGGTGGCATTTTAGGTGGGTTGCGGAGCCTCAAGCCCTAACTCAATTCCATCACAGGTGATTCTGATGACAAGACGCTTCAAAACAACGACTCTAGTATTTTTAAGTGTGGCAGCGCTAACGCTGGCGCTCTGGATTTTGCGAGGGTTGACGCTACTGGGCTTTATGCCGGGGTGGATTCTTTGGAGTTTGATTATTGCCTCGATGCTGCTGGCGGTATTGAGCGCGATTCGATAGCTCACGATGGATCGGATACTTATTGGGGCGCGTTTTATTCGGGGAGTTGGGCTTTTGATGCATTGCTCTGCCAACGGTGAAATTGAGTTGCGCCCCAATCAACAGGGTTAATGCGCCTAATTGCAACCAAAGCAGCACCACAATCACGGCTCCAACGGCTCCATAAATGCGGTTGTAGTTGCCAAAGTTGGTCACGTAAAGGCTAAACAATTTGGAGCAAACCGCCCATGCCAGGGTTGCTAAAAAGGCTCCTGGCAAAATTGGGGTGTTTTTATGCCAACGGCTTGGTCCAAATCGATAGATAAAGGCAAAGGCGATCGCCACCATACTCAGCGCCAATGGCATACTCAAGCGTTGCCATGCCCGGAGTAACTGAGGCTCCATAAAACTAGGGCGTTTTGCCACTGCTTCTACCAACTGGTCGCTCTGGGCTACCACAATTTTAATAATCACATCGCTGACAAAAACCACTGTAGACGCAGCAACCAACAGCAAAATTGTTCCTACTGTCAAAATAATCGAAACCAGCTTTGCCTTCCAAAAAGGGCGCAGTTGCCGCAATGGAACTTGGTGAATGCGATCGAGCGCGTTCATGGTGGAGTTCACTGCTCCCGATGCTGCCCACAACGCGCCCAAAAAGCTGATTGATAGCAAACTGCGGCTGCTACCCGGACTCACTTCTTGAATAAACCGTTGAATCACCTCTAGCACTTCTCCTGGAGCAATCCAGCTTAGCTGTTTTGCCATTTCTCCAAAGGCTGCCTGAGAAGACGCAACCAACCCGATCGCGGTCAGCAATGCCAATGTTGCCGGAAACATTGCCAACGCCGCACTATAAGCAATTTCTGCGGCTAATCCGGGCAGGCGTTGTTTCCCGGTGCAAACAATGACCTCTTTCAAGGTGGCTAGATTGAGGTACTTAAAAAAGCGTAGGAATTGGCGAGTCATTCTGAAACGGAACACATGGCACCCATCTAAATTAAAGGGATTACCCCCTAGTTTGACTGATCTAGAAATACCTGAGAACTAAAATTTAGGGATGGCGATTGTGCCAGTATGAGTTTCAATATCTGCCTGTGCTTCAGAAGCCAGCGGTTTTGGCACCGGACTCATTCCCTGGGCAAAATGGGTTAACACGCCGCATCAATGCGATCAGTTTTGGCAAGACGACCAGACGCTTTGGCAACGTCCCGTGCCCGTTTGGGATTGATCACTGCTATGGGGAGTTCTTGCTGTTGCAAGACCTGGACAATGCCGCGTTCCATGCCTCCGATTGACTCCAGCACGATTCACTTCACACTAAAGCTGGGCAGGTGAGTGACTATCTCTGACCATCCTGTCTCTTGGTTGCTTAAGCGCCAGTAAGTTCCCACCGGACGTAGCACGATATCTAACCAGGCTTGGCTGACATCTATCCCGACCCATTGCGCCTCAGTAATATCAGTAATAACTGTTACCATCGTCATGCTCCTGATTTGATTAGGATGCCATCTATCACTTAACCTTGTCTGATACGGGTTCAAAGTCCCTGGCGATTTTTCGAGTTTCTGATAGATGAGTGAGCGGCGACCTAGACTCAATCTTGGTTTGCTTAACTGGGGTGAGATCGGTCTACCGCTCAGTTCTCAAGATACAAGGGTGAGGGCTTTTGGAAAAAGTCGCGCGTCGCGTCGCGTCGCAAAATGAGTGTCTGTGTTCACACGTTTGATTGGAAATCATGCAATCTACCCCAAGTCGGCTTCAAGGATTAAGCGATCGCGAAGTGGCAAGTCGGCGATCGGCAGGCAAAGGAAATGATATTCCGGTGCAAACCAGTCGCACCTACTGGGATATTTTTCGCGACAACTTGTTCACCTTTATCAACGGGGTCTACTTTTTCCTTAGCTTGGTTCTGATTGCGCTGGGGCTGGTCAGTGATGTGATGGTGCTTGCCTTTGTCATCTTGCTCAATGTCGTAGTCAACGTGATTCAAGAGATTCGCGCCAAACAGAAACTCGACAAAATCGCTTTACTGACGCGCCCTAAAGCCAGTGTCATTCGTGAAGGTCAACAACGAGACATTGATCCAAGTCAGATCGTGCTGGGCGATGTGCTGCTGGTCAACCCAGGCGATCAGATTGTCGTGGATGGCTCTATCGTCGGTGAAGGTGAAATCAAAGTAGATGAATCTCTGCTAACGGGCGAATCGGACTTGATTGCAAAGCAGGCAGGCGATCCGGTTTTTTCCGGTAGCTTTTGCGTCAGTGGCAGCGCGTACTATGAAGCCGAAAAGGTGGGTGCCGATAGTTTAGCCAGCAAAATGACGGCAGAAGCCCGCAAGTTTCGGAAAGTGCTGACTCCGTTACAACATCGCATCAACATGATTATTCGCCTGTTGTTGGGCGTGGCGATCGTTCTAGGCTTGATTACCGCACTCCGAATCACCTTGGGCGTAACCTCCATCACCACAGGCATTCAAAACATTGCGGTGATTGTCGGTCTGGTGCCCAGCGGATTGTATTTGATGATCACCCTTGCCTATACGTTTGGGGCGGTGCGAATTGCTCAACAAAGTGCCTTGGTACAACAGGCGAATGCCGTAGAATCGATTAGCAATGTCGATGTCATATGCCTAGATAAAACGGGCACATTAACGGCAAATCGCATTGAATTGCAAACAGTTTATCCGATTGATATCGATCGCGCCAAGCTAGATACTCTTTTGGGCGATTATGCTGCCAGTGCCACCACCAGTAATAAAACTAATGACGCGATCGCTACTGCACTCCCTAGAGAACCGCGAGCTTTGAAGACTGAAGTTCCTTTTGGATCGGCTCATAAGTGGAGCGCGATCGCCTTTGAGTCTGAGCCGGGTCTGTATATTCTTGGTGCCCCAGAGATTCTTAGCACCGTCATACCGCTTGCAGCAAACTTGAAAACTACCATTCGAGCGGGTGCAGATCAAGGGTTGCGTGTGCTGTTATTTGCCCATAGTCCTACCGTCGCAACGCATCAAGACACGGCAGGCAATCCTCTGTTGCCTGACAATCTTCAGCCCTTGGGGATTCTGCTATTTGGCGATGAATTACGCCGAGATGCTCGTCAAACCCTGGCAGAGTTTCAGCAAGCAGGGATTCAGATCAAAGTGATTTCAGGTGATAATCCGGCGACCGTTGCAGCGTTGGCAAAGCAGGCTGGACTGAGCGATGACATTATTGCCGTATCGGGTCAGGAGTTGGCTGACATGGATGAGGCGGTATTCACTCAAACTGCTGTAGAAAGCACGATTTTTGGGCGGATTACACCGGAACAAAAAGCTCATCTTGTTAGAAGCCTTCAGTCGCGTAATCATTATGTCGCGATGATGGGCGATGGCGTGAATGATGTGCTGTCACTCAAACAGGCGAATGTGGGCATTGCTATGGAAAGCGGCAGTCAGGCAACTCGTGGCGTTGCCGATATTGTGTTACTCAACGATGCCTTTGGGTCGCTGCCCAAAATCTTTCTCGAAGGGCAACGGATTCGTAACGGGGTTGCCGATATCAGCAAGTTGTTTATGGTGCGGATTTTTTCGTTTATTCTGGCGATCGTTGCGATTGGTATGATTACGCTGTCGTTTCCATTTGGGATTAAAACAGGTACGATCGTCACTTTTCTCACCGTGGGAATTCCGCCGTTCTTTGTTACCTTATGGGCAAAACCAGACAAGCCTAGAGGCATTGAGGGCAACTCGTTTCTGCATTTTGTTATCCCCGCAACGCTCACTCTTTCTCTCGCAAGCATCCTCGTCTATCTCTACTTTCTGGCGCAAAATATTACCCCTGTTCTGGATTGGCTCAGCGGTCAAATCCCGTTTGAGGAACTGGGTCGCCGAATCACGTTTGAGGCGATCGCCAGAGCGCAACGGGTGGCAGAAACCGCCATGATCACGATGCAAGTATTTGGCGGATTATTCCTGTTGCCATTTCTTAAGCCGCCGACTCCCACGTGGGTTGGAGGGGAGCCGCTGAGTCGCGATCGCCGCCATCTGGTTCTCGCAGGTCTGGTTTTATTGATTTATCTATTGATTTTGGCAGTTCCAGTTTTGCGAAACTTTTTTGAACTCTATCCGCTTGATTTGATTCACTATTTAGGGATTGGATTAGTTGCCTTAATCTGGGCGTTGGTTGTGCGATTTATCTGGAGAAATCGACTCCTCGATCGCTTTCTTGGCATCAAAATCAGCCCGTTTTAAGCCTGTATCAGTGTTATCTGGCGATCGCATTGTCAGATGAAAGGGCGCGATCGCGCCCCTTATCACCCCCTTATCAAGAGTCACTCGACCGCGTTCTAGCCAGCCGCTGCCATTAGTTTCTCCTCTTCTTCCTTCGCCAGCACTCGCCCTTCATCTTCAAAGCCAACAATTTCATTGAAGTTGAGATAGCGATAGAGATCTGCCGCAAACGGATCGATCTTCTTCGTCACAATTTCCAGATACTCTTCCACCGTGGGAATCTTGCCCAACAGCGCACACACTGCCGCCAGTTCCGCAGAACCAAGATACACCTGAGCGCCCTTGCCCATGCGGTTGTTGAAGTTGCGCGTTGACGTGGAAAACACCGTTGTATTGTCGGCAACTCGCGCCTGGTTGCCCATACAAAGCGAACATCCTGGCATTTCGGTTCGCGCCCCGGAAGCCGCGAAAATACCGTAGTAGCCTTCCTCTCGCAATTGCTGTTCATCCATCCGAGTTGGCGGACAAATCCACAGACGCACTTTCACCGTTCCCGCACCTTCCAGCACCTTTGCAGCAGCGCGATAATGCCCGATATTCGTCATGCAAGAACCGATAAAGACTTCGTGAATTGGATCACCCGCACACTCGGTCATCAACTTGATGTTGTCAGGATCATTGGGAGCCGCGACGATCGGCTGCTTGATTTGATCCAGATCTACCTCAATGATTTCGGCATATTCCGCATCGGGATCAGCCTCCATCAAACTGGGATTCGCTAGCCAGTTTTCCATTTGAGCCACTCGCCGCAGAATCGTTCTAGCATCGCCGTATCCTCTTGCCACCATGTTTTTGAGTAGCGCCACGTTCGATCGCAAATACTCTGCCACCGTTTCCACGCTCAGCTTAATGGTGGAACCCGCACACGATCGCTCCGCCGTCGCATCCGTTAGTTCAAACGCCTGCTCTAACTTCAGATCGGGCAATCCTTCCATTTCCATAATTCGCCCAGAGAACACATTCTGCTTGTTTTCTTTGGTCGTTGTTAGCAAACCTCGCTGCATCGCGGCATAGGGAATCGCATTTACCACATCTCGCAGCGTTACGCCCGGTTGCAGAGTGCCCTTAAACCGCACCAACACCGATTCTGGCATATCGAGCGGCATCACACCTAATGCCGCCGCGAATGCCACCAAACCAGAACCCGCTGGGAAGGAAATCCCTAGGGGAAAGCGGGTATGGGAATCGCCGCCCGTGCCCACGGTATCCGGCAGCAACATCCGGTTCAGCCAGGAATGAATAATACCATCGCCCGGTCGCAGGGCAACGCCACCGCGTTCGTGCATAAAGTCGGGCAAATCATGGTGAGTTTTGATATCCACAGGTTTAGGATAGGCAGCCGTGTGGCAAAAGCTTTGCATCACCAAATCAGCCCCGAAACCCAGACACGCCAACTCTTTTAGCTCATCGCGGGTCATGGGTCCAGTCGTGTCTTGCGAACCCACGGTGGTCATTAGTGGTTCGCCATAGGTGCCGGGACGTACACCGGGAAGACCGCAGGCTTTACCGACCATTTTTTGCGCCAGAGTAAACCCTTTACCTGTATCAGTAGGCAGGGTTGGACGGGCAAACACGGGGCTAGGCGGCAAACCTAAAACAGCGCGGGTTTTGTCCGTGAGAGTGCGTCCAATCAGGAGGGGAATCCGTCCGCCTGCTTGCACTTCATCCAAAATTGTATCGGGCTTGAGAGTAAAGGTGGAGAGAACCTCGCCAGACGCACTGGTGATTTTGCCTTGATAGGGATAGATCGTAATCACATCGCCCGTTTCTAGCTGGGTGACATCGCACTCGATCGGCAAGGCACCAGAATCTTCCGCCGTATTGAAGAAAATGGGCGCAATTTTACTGCCGAGGATGTAGCCGCCGGTGCGCTTGTTGGGAACGCAAGGAATATCGTTACCGATATGCCAGAGGACAGAGTTAATGGCAGATTTGCGGGAAGAACCGGTGCCAACTACATCGCCTACATAGGCGACGGGGTGTCCTTTTTGCTTCAGTTCCGCAATGGTTTCGAGGGAACCGGGCTGGCGCGTTTCTAGCATGACTAGAGCATGAAGCGGAATATCAGGACGGCTGGTGGCGTGGGGGGCAGGGGAAAGATCGTCGGTGTTGGTTTCGCCCGGAACTTTGAACACGGTGACGGTAATGGATTCTGGCAGTTTGGGGCGGCTAGTGAACCAGTCAGCGTTTGCCCAAGAGTCCATCACCTGTTTAGCGTTGGCGTTGCCGCTAGCTGCCAGTTCTTGGATGTCGTGGAAGGCATCGTAAACGAGCATAGTTTTGCTGAGGGCGGCAACCGCAGTGGATGCGAGCTTCTCATCAGATGACTGGAGCAAGTCAATCAGGGCATGGACGTTGTAGCCCCCCATCATCGTTCCCAACAGTTCTACGGCGGCTTTGGGAGAAACGAGCGGACTGGTAATCTCACTTTTAGCGATCGCCGTCAAAAACCCCGCTTTCACATAAGCCGCTTGATCCACACCGGGCGGAACGCGATCGCGCAGCAGTTCCCACAAAAAGACTTCCTCACCCACGGGCGGATTTTTCAATAATTCACCCAGTTCAGACATTTGTTGAGCGCTCAACGGCAAAGGTGGAATGCCCAAAGCAGCGCGATCGGCAACATGATTACGATAGGATTCAAGCATAGAAAATCTCTGAAGAAGTGACCGCGAATGGTGATTTACACCAATGCCATCCGCACAAAATTACATTAACTGTTAAGCGTACCGCTGGGCGATCGCCCGTGCAGTTGGGATTGATACGAATAGCCTGCTATCTCTATTGTAAAGAGAGTCTGCGCCGTTCCACAATGCTGTCTACCAAAGGCACTGTCCTTGAAGAAATCTGCGGTAGAAGAACAAGAGTGATAATTTTCAGAATCGGGGCATTATGACGAAGAGGATATCCTCCAGTCTCAATAATGTATCAAGAAACATATGGGTAACGATTCAACCAATAATTTAGCTCGTTTGTACAGCGAGTTATTAGTGTTTCTTGAGCAAGAGGAGCAGATTCGTAAAGAGACAGAAAAAAAGTTAGCAAAAGCAAGGTTAAGTGTTGATCCGCGCAAAGAGTTCAATAAATGGCTCCAAACCAATACTGGCAAAAGCTGGGAGCAGAAGCAGTTTGAATATCAAGAATGTAAATGTTCTGCTTGTAGTGATTTAGTGGGCTGGAAAGATGAGGGAAAGTTTAGAGCGTCTAGGGTTAATAAGCATTTAGGAAAAGGGTTGATGATTGAACTGGAAGAATTCAAAGGTGGCATAGCTCTTTGGTATTTATCGAGCTATGAAATATTGCTGCCATTCTGAACGCGATCGCCCACAAAAAAGCCCCAGCATGAGCCAGGGCGATCGCGTTCAAAATTAAAACCTTAATTACCGCCTAAACCCTTCTCTCACAATGCCTAAAGCTTTTACCTGCAACGGGTATAGCGTGTCTTCAATTCCTTGCACGGTGTTGTTAACATTACTGCGGGATGTAGCCGCCGCCGCTAAGTTATTTAACCTGCGATCGCGCGCTTCCTTTGTCTCAGTTTGTCGGTTGTAGGAGTTGGTTTCAAGCTCTAAGTTTGCGTCAAACTGTTGTTGGTATTGCGTATTCGTGCGGCTGTTCAAGTCTCGACTAGCCGCTAAAACGCTTAAATAATCCAAGCTTATGCACTTGCCATTGGGCATGACCATAAAGTTTTGTCTACCACCACACTCATCGGCATGAGCAGGCGTAGCCGATAGCAGTAGGGCAGGCAGTAGCCACAAAAGTTTTTTCATTGGGTTGACCGGGAATGTTCTGTTTTAGAGTTTCCGATTTCAACCATCAATCAACGTTTACGCGCAAAAGCGATCGCTTTTTCATTGTTAGCAATTGGGCGATCGCACTTTAATTGCCTGTCATTCGCAGCAGCGACGCGCTAACTCCGTTATCTACTGAAGTGCGATAGCGGTTTACCTTGCTGTGTGAACTGGTGAAACAGAGGATGTAATTGCCTCAATTTGAGACTCAGAAACCTCAACTGTATCTTGAGGAATCAAGCCTTCCAAACTGTACCCATTTTCCTGTTTGTCTGAAGCTGAATAGCATTCTACGATCGTTCCAATACTTCCCTTCATCAAATTCAGTTCAGGAATATCTTCACGTAAAGCAACTTGAGAAAAAAGTTGAAATTTCATGCTAACCTCCTATGCCGGAAACAACGTCACAAACTGAGTTACTGCACCTGTATCAATCCAGATCGTTTTAACTCGAATCGTAATTCCATTAGGACTACTCAAATCTCCAGTAATTGCATACTTCTGTCCATATTGAGTTTGCCTTGTTGGTATTGCGTCCAGTGAAAGAATCTGCTCTCTCAAATCTCGCTCAAGCTGTCTCCAATTATTGATCGTATAGCCAGCTTGAGCTAAAAACTGTGACTTATCATCTTTAGCCAACTGAACCAATAGATACTCCGTCAGCTTTGCTTTTGCAATCACAGCATTTTGATCAAGCTTTGCCATAGAACATTAGAGAGATTATTCCAAGCGTAACAGAACCACAGATTGTCTTTGTCAGTCAGACGAAGTTGGTGATTGGGCGATTCTTTTGTAAAGACGCTCTGCGATCGCACCTTGATTGGCTATCATTAGCAGCGATCGCTCTACACCTATTGAAACGCAAAAACGCTGAAACGCAAAAACGCGATCGCTGTTCCATCATTGGTGATTGGGCGATCGCGCTTTCAATAATCAAGTAGAGGGGCGATCGCCTAATCAAATAAACTCTACACAGCCAACCATATCCGTAGGTTCAACTAGCTCCCAAATCAGCACCAAACCTCGAATGATTTCGCCAATCGAACGGCTTCCCTGGATGCAGTAAATAATCCCTACATGGTTTGCACCTGCTTGATGAAGCCGGAGAAAATCAGCACCCTTGCGATCGAGCAAAGGCTAATTGAACTTCATCCGCAACCGTGATCAACCCTTCATCTGGAGTAGTCGTAACATCAATTCTGCGCCGTCGTAGACCATTTGCTACAGCAAGACTAATATTCTCATCCAGATGAAACCGAATCGTTTCCGGCATTAAAACTCCTCAACTTCTGCTGAAACTGTGAGGAAGTTTGCCGTTGCATTTCTATTGCAAAGGCTTCATCTGCTTGAATCTGCTGCCGAATCTCACTCACATGATCATGATAATAAGTCAGTGCCGCATACACATCCGCTAACGTAATAGCGGGATAGTGCAGAACTATTTCATCTGGAGAAAGACCCATCCGTTCGTGCCAAACAACAATGTCTTGCACTCGAATTCGATGTCCCGCAATTCGAGGCTTGCCATCACAAATGCCAGGAGTCATTTCGATATGTTCAGAAATGATGCTATCCATAAACAGGTGTCCACCGAATCTGTTTACATTCCCGCCAATCCTAGCACTGATCGCCTATCACTATAAATTGTGTCCAACAAGCGCGATCGCTCCACGCCTATTGAAACGTAAAGGCACGATCGCTTTTTCATCGTTGGTGATTGGGCGATCGCAGAAATGATTCCCCAATTAGTGCAACAGGCGTTTCAGGAAGGGACCAGCAAGATGCTGCGAAACCTGAGAAAACAACTGGCAGTCCTGTAAAGTTTGAGAACGGAGAGAGAGGGATTCGAACCCTCGTTAAAGTTACCCCTAAACAGCATTTCCAGTGCTGCGCCTTCAACCACTCGGCCATCTCTCCAAAAGGTTGTGCTGTGTAAACAGCCGTGAGAGAACTATATTAGCAAAACAAGTGTCATTTTGGTAACAAAGACTGAATTCATGCCTCTTCACACCATTCAAATTCGCGATCGCCGCACCAATACGCTGCACACGGTTCAAATTCCTGAAGACCGCTATATCCTGCAAACGGCGGAAAATCAAGGAGTCCCCCTACCTTTTGCTTGTCGCAATGGAGCCTGTACCACCTGCGCCGTGCGGGTCATTTCTGGCGAACTTTATCAGCCCGAAGCCATGGGACTATCGCCCGATTTGCAGAGTCAGGGCTATGCGTTGCTTTGTGTTAGCTATCCCCGATCGGATCTCCAAGTAGAAACTCAAGACGAAGATGAAGTGTATGAGTTGCAATTTGGGCGATACTTTGGCAAGGGTAAAGTCAAACGTGGGCTTCCCCTGGATGAAGAATAGTGTTTTGCTTTTCATACCTTGCTCCAATTGTCTATGACTGTTTCACCTAGTCAACTTCAAATCTTTCTGGACATTGCCACCGAAGCTGCCCTAGCCGCAGGTGCAATTTTGCAGCAGCACTGGGACAAACTGGAAAGTGTGGAAGAAAAGGGTCGTTCTGGAGATCTCGTGACGATCGCTGATCGCGAAGCAGAAGCGGCTGTTTTGCAGATCCTTCAGCGCCATGTGCCCGATCACAACATTTTGGCTGAAGAATCGGGGCAACTGGGAAACCAGAAGAGTGAGTTTCTGTGGGCGATCGATCCACTGGATGGCACCACCAATTATGCCCATTCCTATCCCGTCTCTGCTGTTTCGATTGGTCTGATGCTCAATGGAGTACCGATTGTTGGAACTATTTTTGACCCGTTTCGGCAAGAGTTATTTCGGGCGGCGATGGGTCAAGGAGCCACCTGCAACCGCCGCCCCATTCACGTCTCCAAAACGGCTGAGTTGAGTAAAAGTCTACTTGTGACGGGCTTTGCCTACGATCGCTGCCAAACCACCGATAATAACTATGCTGAATTTTGCTATCTCACCCATCTCACCCATGGAGTCCGGCGCAGCGGATCGGCTGCCATGGATTTAGCCTATGTCGCCTGCGGTCGATTAGATGGCTATTGGGAGCGGGGCTTGGCTCCTTGGGACATGACCGCCGGGGTAATTCTGCTCCAAGAAGCGGGCGGCAACGTCACAGCTTACGACCAATCCCCTTTACAGATAAATTCTGGACGCATTTTAGCAACCAATGGAGCCATTCACGCGAGTCTTAGCCAAGCACTGCACCGGGTTCCTCCGTTAGAAACTTGGGCAGATTCCACCAAGTTTGTTGGCTTACCTTAGCGCAGACCTTGAGCGGTCAGATTACACTAGAGAAAATTCCACGGCAGGCAAGCAGTACACCATGTCTTTTCAATTTGAGCGAGGGTTGTTTCTGTTAGATTTTGTAGACCATCACGCCATACTAGGGGTGCCAATTGATGCGGATGTGCAAACCATTCGGAAACGCTATCTTAAAGTGGCTCGTAAGCTGCATCCTGACAGCGGTGCCTTAGAAGGGGAAGCAAACAAAAAACTGGCAAGCGAATTTTTGTCAAAGCTTGTGAATCCTGCCTGGGAAAAGCTTTCTCAAGAAAAAGACCGCACCGAATATGGCATTGTGTTGAACCTAAAAGGACAACAAGCGGCTCGGAAAGGAAATTGGGAGTTGGGCAATCTGGGTAAAGAGATTGCCAATGCCAGCAATCCTGAGCATTTTTATCGCGCTTCGTTGAAAGGGCTTGCCGATAAGCAGTATGAACAATTAGAGCAAGCGCTAGACATTACGGGTCAAATCAGCGAACTCAATATGGTTTATTTGATGCGGAAAGAAAGCCAGGGTGGATTTAGCAAGGGTGAAGCATCACGAACGATTTATACAGGCAGCAATCTACCCGATTCCTCGCAATCGTCTACTAGACCCGCCGCAACTCATCAACCCCAAGCGGCGCGCCCAGAGTCGGTTGCCGATCAATATTACCGTCGGGCAGAAGGCTATATGGCAAAAAACAATTATGCCAAAGCGGTTTTGGAACTGCGAGATGCACTCCAGCTTGAACCTAGAAATGGCGATTGTCATGCGTTACTCGGAGCGGTTCATCTCAAGCAAGGTCAGGGAACTATGGCAAAAATTCACTTTAATAAGGCGCTGGAGTTTGATCCAACCAATGCGATCGCGCTAGAAGGGAAACAAAAACTAGAAAAAGCAACGGGTACTTCAGCAGCCCCCAAAAAACCGACCCAACAGCCGAACTCTAAAAAGAATAAACCCGACGACAAGGCAGGTGGCGGTTTATTTGGTTTATTTGGGAAAAAGAAATAAATGGTCTATCAACCGCCGACTGGAGCCAGAGATTTGCTCCCCTTAGATGTTGCCCAAAAGCGTTGGATTGAAGAGCGCTTACAGCAAGCATTTCACCAGTGGGGTTATCATCGCATTATCACCTCAACCCTAGAGCGCTTGGATACCTTGATGGCAGGGGGCGCTATTCAGCGATCGACCGTGTTGCAGCTACAGGGACTAGATGAGGAAGAGTTGGGGTTACGCCCTGAGTTGACCGCTTCGATCGCCCGAACGGTCGTAACGCGCATGGCAGAAGCAACCTACCCGCTCAGGCTTTACTACAATGCCAACATCTTTCGGCGCGCTCAAGAAACCAGCCATACGCGCCAGCAGGAGTTTTACCAGGCAGGCGTAGAACTGTTGGGTAGCGGCGGATTGCTAGCGGATGCGGAAACGTTGCTGCTGTTGATGGACTGTTTGCAAAGCCTTGGCTTAGATCAGTGGTCAATTGTGTTAGGTGAAGCGGGATTAACCCGATCGCTGCTGTCCGTGTTTCCAGCCACAATCCAAGCCACCGTGCGACAGGCGATCGCCACCCTCGATCGCCTTGCCCTAGAAACCTTACCGATGAGTCAGGAACTCCGCGATCGCGCCTTACTCTTGCTCGATCTACGCGGCACTCCTGCTGAAGTCTTTCAAAAAATTTCCAGTTTAGATCTCAACTCAACTCAGCAAACCGCCCTAGATAATCTCAAATCCCTGATCGACCTACTGCAAAACATTTCCCACTCGCCACTCGCCACTCGCCACTCCCTCGTCCTCGACCTCAGCTTAATCCAAACCCTGGATTACTACACCGGCATTGTGTTTGAGGTGGTTAGCGATACGCCCAATGGTCGGCAAGTATTGGGACAAGGAGGACGCTACGACCAACTGCTGGGGTTATATCATCCCCAAGGCGAAACCGCCCCAGGAATTGGCTTTGCCTTACAAATTGAACAACTATATCAGGCGATCGCCCTGACCAACCAGATTCCTCAGCACATTTCCACCAGCGATTGGCTTGTAGTTCCAGCAAACCCCCAAGCCTACACTGCCGCGATCGCCCATGCCCAACAACTCCGCACCACGTCAGATACAGTAAGAGTTGAACTGGATTTAGGCGGACGCACTCCTGCCGAAATTCATGATTATGCCCAGCACCGCCGCATTGCCGCGATCGCCTGGATTTCCCCCGACGGCACCACCAAGATTGAAAGAATGACGAAGTAGGAATGACGAAGTGCGAATGACAAAGTACGAAATACAAGAACAACATTGATTTATCGGAACACTCGCCACTCGCCACCCGCCATTCCATCGCCACTCGCCATTCCATCATTTGCCATTCGCCATTCCATCATTTGCCACTCGCCATTCCATCATTTGCCATTCGCCATTCCATCATTCGCCACTCGCCATTCCATCATTCGCCACTCGCCATTCCATCATTCGCCACTCGCCATTTCATCACTCGCCCTTTCTGGAGAACTCCCTGTGCCCCATTCAATTGTGACTGAAACCTGTGAAGGCGTAGCGGATTGCGTCGATGCTTGCCCCGTTGCCTGTATCCATCCAGGTTCTAGCAAAAACCTGAGAGGAATGGATTGGTATTGGATCGATTTTTCTACCTGCATCGACTGCGGAATTTGTCTGCAAGTGTGCCCGGTGGAAGGCGCGATTGTTCCAGAAGAGCGCCCCGACCTGCAAAAAACACCCCAATAGTAAAAGTTTTGAGTTTTGAGTTTTGAATTTTGAATGAGCTTGGAAGCAAATCGCATTTGGATTTAACTCAAAACTAAGAAGCGCAAAGCGCCGCTAACGCTAACAAAATTTAAAACTCTCCCCTTCTTTACATTTAACTCAAAACTAAGAACTCAAAATTCAAAACTCTCCCCCTCTTGACTCCCCCCTTCTTTACATTTAACTCAAAACTAAGAACTCAAAATTCAAAACTCTCTTCTATTTCTTGCCATGCCCGATTCTGATCCCCTACTCGAAGTTGAAAACGTCTATGCCGGATATGTCAAAGATTTAGACATTTTACAGGGCGTAAATTTTCGGATCTATCCAGGGGAACTGGTGGCGGTGATTGGTCCCAATGGAGCCGGAAAATCGACTCTGGCAAAAACGATTTTTGGCTTGTTGACTCCTCGCTTGGGCAGCATGGTGTTTGCTGGCAAAAATCTTGTGGGCTTGAAGTCAGACGAAATTGTCCAGCAAGGGATGTGTTATGTGCCGCAAATTTCCAATGTGTTTCGCTCGCTCACGGTGGAAGAAAACCTAGAAATGGGTGCTTTTGTGCTAGATCAGCCGATTCAATCGCTCAAAGATGAGATTTTCACACGCTTTCCTAAACTGGCAGAGCGCCGCCACCAACGGGCTGGAACGTTATCAGGCGGCGAACGGCAAATGCTGGCAATGGGCAGAGCGTTAATGCTAAAGCCCAAATTGCTGCTACTTGATGAACCCTCTGCGGCGTTGTCACCTTTGTTAGTGGACAGTGTGTTTGAACAAATTCGCGAAATTAATCGGACGGGAACCGCGATCGCCCTAGTGGAGCAAAACGCCCGGAAAGCTTTGGAAATGGCAGACCGGGGCTATGTGCTGGAAGCAGGGCGCGATCGCTTTGAAGGACGTGGCATTGATCTGCTCAACGATCCCAAGGTGGGCGAATTGTATTTGGGAGCGACTAAACGATGACGTTGAGTTTAAGTGCCGATCATATTCAGGCGATGAATGCTTATGCCGAACGCACCTACCCGGATGAATGTTGCGGGTTAATGCTGGGCAAAGTTCAGGAGGGCGATTTCCCAGATACCCCAATTCGCGTTGTGACCGCGATCTACCCCGTTGAGAATCGCTGGGATCAGCAAATAGCCGACGACCTGCAAGATGAATCCTCTTCCAAAACTCGCCGCTACGCGATCGCCCCTGAAGAAATGCTTCAGGCAATGCAAGTTGCACGGTGCCGCAATTTAGATATTATTGGAATCTATCACTCCCATCCCGACTGTCCAGCCGTGCCCTCAGAGTGCGATCGTCGCCTTGCATGGCAACACTATTCCTACAGTATTATTTCCGTTCAGCAGGGAAAAGCCAGAGAGTTCTATAGTTGGAATCTAGATGTAAATCACCAATTTCAACCAGAATCCCTAGTCCTACTAGAAACCATTTCCTCTTAACTCGTACTCTTTCCCTAACTCCTATTCCCTATTCCCTGTCCCCTATTCCCTATCAACGCCATGCTAAATCCAAACCTGGACGACATCCAGTTAGACAAAGAAGAATATGAGCGCTATTCGCGCCACTTGATTTTGCCCGAAGTGGGTCTAGAAGGACAAAAGCGCCTCAAAGCTGCCAGCGTTTTGTGCATTGGTAGCGGCGGCTTAGGTTCTCCCCTATTGCTCTATCTTGCCGCTGCTGGCGTTGGGCGAATTGGGCTGGTGGATTTTGATGTGGTCGATCGCTCTAATCTGCAACGTCAAGTGATCCACGGCACGTCGTGGGTCGGGAAACCCAAAATTCAGTCTGCCAAAGATCGCATTTTAGAAATCAATCCCTACTGCGCGATCGATCTCTATGAAACGCGACTGAGCGCCGAAAATGCACTGCAAATCATGGAACCCTACGACATCGTAGTAGACGGCACGGACAACTTTCCCACGCGCTATCTGGTCAACGATGCCTGTGTGCTGCTGAATAAACCCAATGTTTACGGCTCCATCTATCGGTTTGAAGGACAGGCGACCGTCTTTAATTACGAAGGTGGACCCAACTATCGCGATCTCTACCCCGAACCACCCCCACCTGGATTAGTTCCCTCTTGTGCCGAAGGCGGAGTGTTAGGCATTCTGCCAGGGATCATTGGGGTGATTCAAGCCACGGAAACAGTCAAGATTATTTTGGGCAAGGGCACTACGTTGAATGGTCGGCTGTTGCTCTATAATGCGCTGGATATGACCTTCCGTGAGTTAAAACTGCGCCCGAATCCAGTACGCCCCGTGATTGAAAAGCTGATCGACTACGAAATGTTCTGTGGCATTCCGCAAGCTAAGGCAGCAGAAGCAGAGCAGCAGTCTGCACTCCAGGAAATGACCGTGACCGAGTTGAAACAACTGCTCGACAGCGGCGCAGATGATTTTGTGCTGATTGATGTTCGTAATCCGAATGAGTATGAAATTGCCCGAATTCCAGGTGCGGTGTTGATCCCACTTCCCGATATTGAAAACGGCACTGGCGTACAACAAGTCAAAGAAGCGCTCAATGGACACAAGCTGATTGCTCATTGCAAACTGGGTGGGCGATCGGCGAAGGCACTGGGTATCCTCAAGCAGTCTGGCATCGACGGGATCAATGTTAAGGGAGGTATCACTGCTTGGAGTCGGGAAATCGATCCATCGGTTCCCGAATATTAAAGAGAAGGAAAAATTCGGGTAGTGCCTTTTCGTAAAGGGCAGAGATAATTAGGAGTAGGCATCATAGCTTAGTCATTCGTTACTTGGAAGGGTGTTGCTCCGATCATTCATCTGCTCGATACTTGCTATGAGAAGAGAATCAAGGTTCCGCTTGCAGAACTAGAAGAATTCTACCTGCTGTTTTGGCAACGTTCTCAAACTTTGCCCAAGTGGGATATTACAATCAGCCCAACCCGACTGGTATTTTATTGAATTGCAGATCCCTTACCTGGACGCGAGCGGGACAACCGGTACAGGTTTCGCCACTAACGTTAGTCGGTTGGAACCGAAGAATGGGGTTGGGCGAGAGGAGCCTGTGCGATCGCGACTGCGAGTGGAGCTAGTTTAAAGAACTGATTTGTTCTGTCGTGATTGAAAGCACTTGCGGCGGGGTGGCATCGGGTGGATAGTAAAAATCCACCTGTACTGAGCGAGTTTCTCCGGGTTTTAAATTGAATTTGACTAATGGATCAACCCATTGCCCAATGCGATGCCAAAGATGCAGATAGCGTGTTTGCTGTTGCTGTTGCTCATCTAGATAGCGTAATCGTATAGTGCCCCGAAAAAATGGGAAGGTCTGGGGCGGCTGACGAAAGCGCAATCTCCCTTGCACTAATTGATCTTGTTTGATCGGACTGGAGAGTTTGAGTGCGATCGTTTGAGGTTGTACGGTTGAATTGGTTAAAGGCAAAGTTAAATCATAGTAGGTAGCATAGTTACCGTGGGATTCGTAAGCAGTATCAGGATAGCGCACCAGCAGCTTTGCAGATTGGATTTGCCCCGTACCCAAACGTCCGCTCCGTAGTGTACTCAATCCATAGGAGATACTTTGTCCTACGTTCGGAATCGTGAGTTTAGTCTGCCCTGGATCGGTGAGTCTGGCACGCCAAGTGCTTCCAACTTGAACTCCTGCCACCCGACCATAAATCAAGGACCCTTTGCCATCCGGAGGCGTGGGAATCTTATCGCGTGGAGTCGCAAATTTACCTTGTGTTAGGAGATTCTGCCATTCCTGTAGGGTGGGGGCACGCTCTTTGCTATTCGAGTTTTTTGGCGCAAACATTGCGAGAGTTGCGACGTAAATGGGTGCATTACTTTTCAGCCTGATCAAGGTTGATCGACCATTGACAGGTTTGGTTAATCCTTTAGTGATCACATCGCCATTCATCAAAAGTTGATAATGTCCCGGCTTGACCACAATTTGAGCGGGAAACTCACGGGTGCGCTGACCTCGCAATACAGTGTCCACTGCCCGAATGCCGGGACCAGAAAAAACTTGACCGTTCGGATTGTCTAGTAGGGGTGGTTTGGACTGAAAGGGTGCATCCGGCTCAAGGCGATAGCTGGCGGCAGCAGGAATTGCGATCGCCACGGGTTTTGTGCCAGGGTTGTGAACTAGAACTCCGATATAGAGGGTTTGGCGATCTTTGGGATCGTGGGTGAAGTGATGAGCAAATAGATTGAATTCACCATTTATCGGATAGTTGAGATGTGCCGCAGGGGTTGCTTTTTTCTCCGGTGGAAAAGTCGAGAGCAGAATACCCGATTGTTTGATCCACTCTGGGCTGTTGCTATTGATGAGAGGAACGCGATCGAGTTGCCCTGGCAGAGGGCGAACTTCTCCAGGTTGGAAAATGTCACGAATACTCGGTTTGGCGGTAGGGCTAGGAGTCGCACTGGAAGGCGGGTTTGGCGTGGGCGTTGATAGAGATTGTGATAAATTTGCCGCAATTATACAACCTGCAACGGTGCTGCTGATCGAACTGATTCCAAATATCACCCAATGCGAGAATTGCATACTCTACCTGTGAATGTACCAGTGTCCTTGTATAGAATCATCCGCAATGTGAGAAGTTCCATAAACTTTATCGATCTCGACCTGTGGAAGGAACTTTTAAAGGACTCGTATAAAGGATGGCGCGAAACTCTACTCTCCATAGTAAAAATTGTCCGTGACGATTGAAATGAATGGTTGAGCCTGAGCGATCGCCTGTTCAGCGTCGGTTTTAAGTTTCTCTAATGCATCGATCGCGGAGAGTGCTACCAAAAACCCCGAATCCCCTACTGAAAAATAATGGGTGCCTTGATGCTGTGACACAAACGAAAATAGAGACTTTGTGTAGCCTGGAAGTAACGCTGCTGCACCAGTAGGAATAGGATTACGCTGAGCGATCGCGGCTTCAGAAACGGTTTGAGAGGTATTTTCTGCATCATGATAGCCCAGCAAAAAATGATGTCGATAACGAATCTGCGATCGGTAATATTGGTTGATGGCTGTCAGCAGCGGCAGATCTTCGCGATATCCAGTGGATCGCTAGGCGCGATAGGATGCAAAACTGCTGCCCATCGTGCCAGAGATTCACCGTTAATATCTGGTTCTGGGGCGATCGTGTTCAGATTTGAGAAAAAGGCTCGATAGCGCTCTAAAATCTGGTCAGATTGCATGGCGGTATAGGGGCGTTAGGGGAGTTGATAGGTTGAGGAAGCAGGCGAGAATGAGCTTGCGGTTAAGGTGCCGGCTTGTAGTCCTTTGAGTGACATCAAAATAGAATCGTCGCCCAGAATCTTAACCCAAGTACTGCTGGAATTGATTCCACTTCCCTGCTCTATCACCAGTTAATTCATCGTCAAACCATCGGATAGACTAATAGTTGATGTAGCTGCCAACACCACCCTAGCGCAGCAATTACGCGATCGTTACCGAGAAATTGTCGATTCGTCCTGTAATCCTTTCCATGAAAACGGTGTAGTACTTTTAGCCTCAGTGGAAATGGGCAAATCAAGTCCTTCATTCAGCAAACTCTCGGTCGAAATATCATCAACAGATGCGTTGATTGCTTGAAATGAGTTATTCGTAGCCATGATGGTTGCTCTCCTGGGTAGATGGAATAGTTAGTTGGTTTACGTTTAAGTCGATCGCGTCTTTAATTTCGTCTTCCACTGGCTTCTCGGTTGCCACCTGCGAAATTTACGCAAGCCAGACGTAACTTCATGAAGTTTTACAAAAGCAGTAGGGAGGAAGACGATCTAGGGAAAGGACGATCGCCTCTTTTTCTAGACACTTAGACAAGGTTGAGGTAGATCAATCTGCATCTCTGCCTCTTGTCTTCCTAATAACGGATTGATTCAAAAATGATGGTGATCGCGAGCAGGCAACTGATGATGACGGCAATTCGTCCGAATAGGGGAATGCAACTCAACAAAAAGCTGGAGAGTAACGAGCCGAGCAGAACATGAGAAAGAATGGACGCAACCGTAAACCCGACTACTGCCAAAAAGAAGTACTTCAGGAATTGACAAATCAGTTGAAAAAAGCGTCCCTGATTGCTATTTAGCATTGAGTCCACCTATGTAATTGCAGTTGTATAAAGATTGCTGACTGTAGAATGCTAGAAATATGGAAAGAAGTCAGGGTCATTTCCGATCACGCAATCACTGATCGCAACTGATCTTGACAAATCCAAAATGATTCATCTAACCGGGGTGTTATGCTGGAGCGATCGCTACGAGCATCAAAGCAGGGACAGGAAAAAATTCACGAAGCCAGGACGCAACGGGGATGGAAAATTGATGAGAATGAAGATAGCCCCTTACAAGCAGCCAGTAAGTGGATTTTGCGGCAACATCAACAACGCAATCATTGGGATGATGATGATCCCCGCTGGCTATCAAAATTGGACACCCTACTCAACCGTAGTTCAAAGTCTGCTCTTCAAATTAGACAGAACATTTTGCGAATTAAGAGTGGCTCATTAATTGAGCGAATCGAGCAACAAATTGAGACAGGTGAGTTATTAGCAAAAGGCATTTCCTACGGCACCTGGAAACGATTTGCAGCGGCTCAACCCGATCGAATTAAGGCAACTGCCTTCAAAGCGTACTGCCAAGTTTTAGCATTGGAGTGGAAACAGATTGCCGAACAGCAGGAACCGGATCAATCGGTTGAGGAAAAAAGGACCCCTGCACCATTACCACCGATTCTTCACAATCTTCCAGCAGGCACCTACTCTACCTTTATAGGCAGACAGGCAGAGCTAGAATACCTGTTGAAATTACTTCAGCCTGATTCTGGTACTTATCGGATTAGTATTTGCGGACTGGGTGGTGTGGGGAAAACATCATTGATGTTGGAAGTTGCCCATCGCTGTTTGCATTCAGATCACAACTCAGTCCCAACTTTTGCCGCAATTATTTTTACATCCGCTAAAACAGAACTACTGCTACCCAGTGGCATCTTGCCAAAACAACGCCGCGATCGCACCTTACAAGATATTGTTCGCGCGATCGCCAATACTCTAGACTGTTCGGAAGCGCTCCACGGAACTCTAGAGCAGCAACAGGAACTGATCTATTACAAATTGGGAAATCAATCAACGCTACTTCTGATTGATAATTTGGAAACGATTGACGATGTAAACAATGTGCGAACTTTTTTGTGGGAGTTGCCCCTGTCCGTTAAAGTAATCATTACCAGCCGTGTGCAAGAGCTATTGAATGCAATGATTCTGCTCACACCGTTGTCTGAGCCTGAAAGCTTGACCCTCATTCAACAACACATTCAAGAAAAACAGATTCAAGTTCATTCCGAAGCCATGCAATGTACTCATCAACAAATCTATCAACAAACGGGAGGATTACCCACCGCTATTATCTATACCATTGGTCAACTTGCCTTTGGTTATCCGTTAAATCATGTTTTGACTGATGCTATACCAATGGAACAAATGTCTCGCTACTGCTTTGAAAGTTCAATTGCACCCCTGCGAGGACAGTTGAGCCATCAAGTATTGTTGACGATCTCGTTGTTTGCTACTCCTGCTCGACTTGAGGCGATCGCGTCTATTGTCCAAGCATCGGATGTCAATCAACTCACCATCAGCCTTGCTACACTGCGACAATTATCTCTAATTCAAGAGAGTACTGGACGGTATGCAATGCTGCCCTTAACCCGTGGCTATGTTTTGGCTGATTTAGCTGCCAACACCACCCTGGCGCAGCAATTACGCGATCGTTGGGTAAATTGGCTCGCCCGATTCACAGAAACCCATGGCAGCAGAGATTGGCAAGAATGGCACGACTATCAACCCCTAACCGAAGAATGGGATTCACTCCGAGATGTTGTGGACTATTGCATGGAACAGGGACGCTATGAACCGATGCGACAACTGTGGACGTATTTGAAAAGTTACACCCACACCTACGGCTATTGGCAAGAACGGATTCTCTGGCTTGATTGGTTGATTCAAGCGGCTGAATATCACCAGGATTGGATAACCCTGACAACCTTATTATTCGATAAAGTGCGAACATTGGTTTTGATGAATCAACCAGAACACTTGCCGACCGCGATCGCTCTTTGCCAGCGAGGGTTAAACTTGCCCCTGACATCGACACCAGAGGTTCGAGTTGAGCTATTAGTGCATCTGGCGCTTTACCACATTCAACAACAACAGTTCGAGCCAGCTAGCCAGTGGCTCATACAGGCAGCCGATGAACTAAACACGATTCATGCACAAATCACCTCATCCTCACGCCAGCAAATTCAGATCAAGCTCACCTATTATCAAGCACAGATTTGTTTGGAAACGGGTGACTACACCAAGGCTGATTCTTTATATCACCAGGCATTAGAGCAGGCTGAGATTATCTCCTGGCAGCGGGCAATCACCTATATTCAATCCTGGTTGGCAGTGGTTGCCATGAAGCAACAGAAATTTGCTGAAGCAGAAGCATTATTAACCGCTGGACTGGCAGTTTCTCGACAAAACAGTGATCAACGCTGCATTGCCTACTGTCAGCGATCGTTTGCTCTATTAGAAAAAGAACGCGGCAACTTGGAATTGATGCAGCAATGGGTAGAACAGGCTAAAGCAACCTTTAATCAATTGCGGATGCATCACGATGCCCAACAAATTGAGCAACTACTCACTTAACAATGATCCTTTATAGAATCGTGT
The DNA here is from genome assembly GCF_040830845.1 of Sivoneniella epilithica UHCC 1019. NCBI lineage: Bacteria > Bacillati > Cyanobacteriota > Cyanophyceae > Leptolyngbyales > Leptolyngbyaceae > Sivoneniella > Sivoneniella epilithica. The sequence continues at coordinate 32,093 of NZ_JBFPDP010000019.1, read as the reverse complement.
TTTGACTCCGCTCAACAGTAATATTTAAGCGGACTGGGCGGAGTCGAACTCAATCCTTTAGGATATTTTTTGCAAAGTCAAGAGGGACACACGATCGTATGTCCCCTTCAATCTACAGTTCTGTGAATGTCTTAACCAACCGAATCATCCTTCAGCATTTCTAAGGTGAGAGCCGTGCCGGGGCGCACAAGCTTCATATTGCTTTGTCGTAGGCAACAACCACTAGCTTTGGGTGGGCAGGATTGATCTGCTTGAGCCTGTTGAGTAGTGTCCTTCATCATGGTTAGTGCCTGGGAGAATAATCGTTCCGTTTCGGCAAAAGACCGTTGGAGGTCGTGTTCATCTTCCTCGCCTCGCTCACCTAAGTAGGGGAAATGATGCACATAGTAGCCAAATAAGTTCTGGCAGTCTTCTGTATACTTCAAGGTGTCCAAAATATGGCAATGCCAAACTGCATCGATTTCCTCACAAGGCACCAACTTTTGATCGGGGTACAGATAGATCAACAGCAAAAATGCGAGATACTTAACAATAGCTTGTAGAATTTTTTGCCATTGCCATTTCTTTTTATGATATAAGGTGTGAGCGATCGCGCCTAGATCGAGTTGCATGAGCTTGATCAGAAACATTCGCGTTGCAGCACTGGCAGGAGCGGAGCGCAGAACATCGGTCAATTGAGCTAGTAGGGAAGACAGTTGCTTTTCAGAAGACATAGATAGATTTCCTGAACGTTAATGGATCGAGGTCGCACCTTGCAAACTTGGGTGAGTTTGCGTCCCCTCTTTCAAAGGGCTTGGATGCTGACCTAAACTCTTTGGTTCGGGTTTTCTGATCCATGCAGGCGATCGCTCAAAATTTCCTCAAAATTTTTCTGATTTCTTTGCTTGTTCCATCCCATCGCCTTTTGGGTATCCTCTAAGTAAATTAAAAAGCATTGCTCATTTCCACGACGTTCAATTTGGTGTATCTCTATCTCTACCCATGCGCTACCCTAACCTTCTCTTCGTTTTCCTTACAGCTATTGCGACCAGTCTGACGGCTGCGTCTCTGCGCCCTCAACCCCTCCACTCTCAAATTCCCCAGCCCTCTCAAGCAACCCGGTCTTGCCCAGCGATCGATGCTGGGCGCGCCGCTAACCTCCCCCCCGACCCCGACTGGGAAGCAATCAAGGAGTGGAACGAAAAAATTACTACCAGACAAGATGATATCCTTGAAAAAAACGTGAAGGAAGAAACAATCACATCGCTTGCCTTCAGCCCAGATGGTAGATTATTGGCAACAGGTGCAAAATATGTCGATAGAAAGCAACCTAGTACGAGAGGCAGCGTCAGGATATGGTCTGGATTAGAGACTAGGAGGCGTGCAAGAAAACGAATGTATATAAGTGAAAGCCCGATAAACACATTGGCATTTAGTCCTAATGGATTGTTCTTGGTTACAGGGGAAAGTAATGGTGGGGTATCGGTATGGAATCGTAGAGAATGGTCACAAACAAGTTTAAAGAAATCGACTAATCGAGAAGTGATATTTGAACCTCGTTCAATTACCGTTAGTTCCACTGGTCAAGTAGTGGCTGCGGGAATTGGAAGACCCAAAGGACGGAGCATGAGGCTGTGGGATATTCGCAGTACGGGTCAGTTGCAACCTGTTCGTCAACAAATTCAAGAAATTAGCCGCTATCCAATAGCGACTGGCACCAGCGAAAAGCAGCGCATCGATGCTGTTGCCTTTAGCCCAAATGGAAAAGTGCTGGCGGCGGCAGGTAGGGCAATTTTGAGTACAACACAACCGGTTACTAAAGAGCAGGAAAGTACCTATTACATAAATTTCTGGAATGCAAAAACTGGTCAATACCTCTGCACCTTAGATAATTCAAATTTTTCTACTTCCTCAATTACCTTTACTGCGGATGGCACTATGTTTGCAGCAGCAGATCCCGTAGAAGGATCTGTTCGCCGATGGTCACTTTCAACCCTTGAGCCTCTTCCACCCTTGAGACACGGTGGACAAGTGAGGATAATTGCATCGAGTCCCAGTGGAAAAATCCTGCTTACTGGAGGAAGAGATAGAAAAGTAAAGTTATGGCAGTTGCAAACGGGTCAGGAAATTAATGTATTTGAGAAAAATGATGGAGAGGTTACAGCTATTGTATTTCGACCTGATGGAAGAGCTTTCGTAACTGGCAGCATAGATAAGTCATTCCGTACATTTATTTATCCAAGTCGGTAATTACTCGCAAATTGTATCCATTGACGGTTTAAGGAACTGGGGCAGGGGGTGGCGGGTCAGATTGCGGGGATGGATATGAAGGTTGTGGATATGAAGGTTGTGGATATGAAGGTTGTGGATATGAAGGTTGTGGATATGAGGAGGGTACATCATTTGAGGATGGAGTTGAGGGTTGAGAATTGCTAGAAGAGCGAGGGGTATTTAGTGCTGCTCTGATACTGACGATCGCGACTTTTTCGGGCTGAATTTTCTTGTTCCAATAAGGGCTTCCTTTTGTCACCGTTTTACCCAACAGCTTGATTTTTTTCAATTCACCTTCAGCCTCGGTGAGCGTTGCAAATGTTCTCTGGTTTTGCAACTGCTTTGCCTGAGCTAGATGCTTCTCATTCCGATTCCACTCATCCCGATGACTTTTCACCTTGGCTTCAATTTTTTGGCTGATCATTTGGATGATGGGGTCATCTTTCGGCAAGGTGTTTGGTATAACGTTGCGGGTATTGAGCCGAAGCTGATTGATGGCTTTATCATCAAATGTCTGCAAATATTTTTGATCCATCTGCTGGAAGTGCTTTTGAAGCATTTCATCAATCAGAAAAGAATAGGTGCTTTTCTCCAACGGTTGCATCTTGAGTGTGCTAAAAGATGCTTCAAATTTTATGGGTGTTTGCGTTTTCTGAGGAATCATTGAAATGGCGATCGCGATCGCGCCCACGCCTACTACTCCAAGTACCAGTCCAGCAGTTTTCTGAGAAATGGCAGGTAGATAAGTGGAGATTTGAGGGAGACTATCGATTTGAGGAAGACTGTCAACCACACGCTTTAGCAAAATAGATGGGGTGATAAGTTGGGGAGATATTTTTGCTTGAGCCGATTGGTTGGCAACAATCCGATGATGAATCAGGGCAGTTGCGACCTCATCCGATAGTTCGAGCTTTTGCTGAACAGGCTCTAATTGGGTTAGAACATCCTGCTGCAATTGCTCATTCAGTTTCGAGAATTTTGTTGATTTCATCCACATAAGCCTGCACCTTTTGATGAATTGGCAGAATAAGTTCGTCCCCTAAACCAAGCTTTTGCTGTAATTGACGTAACTGTTTTTGTTCCTTGTTGCCGATTGGATAGTGGCGAATGACCGTTTTTGAAAAGGCGTATTCATACTGCCTCAATTTCTCGCTCAAACACTGTTGCTCAAGCCTGTAGGCTATCTGAGAGCTAAGATTGAGGTTCACACGACTCGATTCTAAAATCTCGATCGCCTCATCTGTTAGCGGGTAGGAAGCTTGCTTCAGCACAGTTTGATACTGCTGAATGTCACCTTGATACTGTTGAAGCATTTGAGCCTCAATCTCAACTACTTCTTGGGAAGTTAGCTTAAAATCGCACCGATGTTGTTCTAAATCAGCGCGATCATGATCCTCTAAAACAAAGTCATTGAGTCCATTAAATTGGCGAATAATTCGGTCAAATAGTTGTCCATAAGTATTCCGTCGTCCGCGCTCGTCATCTAATCGGGCTATCACCTGAGCTTCGATCGCTTGGCAAACCACGTCACCCAGTTTTCGCTCAGTTTGAAGTTTTCGCAATTGTTGACGGGCAACTGATGTTAAAGAAGATTTTTGATTAAGTTCGCGGACGAGAAGCGCATGATATTGCTTTTGATCTCGCTCAAAGTCAGCTATCAATTTTGCATTCAAGGGTTGAGTAATGACATTACTGAGGTTATGTTTCTGTTGAAGTTGTTGTACAAACTCGGTCTCCAAGGAAGACTGATTTCGTAACTTCCAATCAAATTCTTGACAATAGTGTTTTTGATCATTCTCAAATGTTTGCTCAACTTCTGAAATGAGTTGAGCAATGATTTGATCGCTTAATTCAAATTGCTGTTGCCGAGCGTTTAGTCGAGCTTGATCGTCGGAATGGATAGGTGTTTGGGTTCGTAACGCTTGAGTGTAATCCTGTAAATAAACCTGCTTATCTTGATGACATTGGTGTTGCTCCTGCTGCTGTAACCGCTCAATCACAGGATTGGAGACCGTGCGATCGAGCACAGAAAAGCTTAAAGATTCTTGCAACTGCTGCAATTGTCGCTTTGCTTGCGGACGGAGCGGGTCTTCTTGTCTAATTTTTTGCGAAAAATCGCGCCGATAGGTTTGGCAATCCTGCTCAAATTCTTCGATTGCAGACTGATCGAGCAAATCTAAGATGACATCTGCTAAATCAATCGATTCCTCTATTTGTTGGCGACGATGATACTCCTCTACATTAAAATCAACTTGTTGATGTAGACAACTTTTCAACTTCTCACGATACTTTTTGCGATCGCGGTCTAATCGCTGAATTTCCTCTGCTTCAATAATTTCTACTAGGGCATCACTTAGGACAAGATTCTTTTGTAGCGCTTTTAATGGAGAAAGATCCGGATGAGTCGCGCCTCGAATAGAGCCAGCAAATCGACCTCGATACTCTAATTTTTTCGTCTCAAACAGTTGGGTAATATCTGCTTCAATCTGCTCAACGACAGTATTACCCAAGCCTAACCGCTTTTGCTCTTGTGCAAGGGCTTGTTGATCTACTCGATTATCATGAATCGCTTCAAAAAATAACCGTTGATACTCCGCTTTGCAACGGTCAAATTCGCGGGTTTCCTGGGTTTCAAATTGAATAATGACCGCTGGAGCAAAGCCACATTCCTGTTGTAAGCTTTGCAACTGTTGACGGGTATCTGAACTGATCGCCCCTCCCTCATATAACGCTGCTAAAAATGCATCGCGGTACTGTTTCTCATGCTGGTGAAAGGTCTGTTTTGCCTGCTCTTCATAGGACTTTAAAATTTCTGGCTTTAGACCCATTTCCTTGCGTAGTTCTATGAAAGGATCAGCCTCATGAGGGTAGGAGCCATGCAAGCGCTGAGTGGCTCGTTGTTGATAAACAGCTAGAGTTCGCTCAACCTGTTGTTCAATTTCTGAGTCAATTCGTTGGCACTCCTCTTCAGGCAAATAAAGATCGTCAGCAAATTTCTTTAAAAGATGCCAGGTTTCTTCGCTCAGGGGATAGGCTTGTTCAAATGCTTCTCCAACCGCATGACGATATTGATCCAGTCGAAATAGGAGAGTACTTCCCGATCCAGTCGATTCTAAGCGCCCAGATGCTTTTTGCGGTTCCACAAACCCCAGGATAACTTTTTGGGAAGCCCCCTTCAGATGAACTGGCGTTTGGGAACGACTCTCTGGAATTTGCCGTTCTCGAAAATAGGCAGTTGTGTGATCTCCCACATATTCCGAGAGGCGATCGACTTGAATCCGCCCTTGTTCGTCTGCCGCCTCGCCCCGAATGCCTTGAATTAGGTAGTAACTAAAAATGCCATTTTGTCGATTTGGCATTTCATAGGATTGTTGCCCTGCATCACAAGACATTAAAGCGTGAAAATGCTTGCTTTGCTTGTACCCCTGGTTTGTATAATCCTGCAACGCTTCCCGCAGTGAAGGCGTAAAGTCGGGGTCAAATTCAGCAGATGAATCCGATGAAGTTGCATGGTTCTCCAAAGCGATCGCGCCCCTACTGTGAAAAGCACCTCCACTGTGGCAAGCATCTAGAATAACGACCTGTTTACCCGCCGTTACCTCAGAGAAGCGATTCAGCACTCTCTTCATCGAGATTGCGGTTTCTGATAGATGGGTTAAGCAAGTTTCACTTAAGCATAGATAAAGCTCTTTGGAGGTAGAGTCTAAAACGCCGTGCCCCGCGAAATAAAATAAGATCGTATCTTTGGGTACGGTGCCTGCCAATAGTTGATCAAGGCGATCGCAAAATGCTTGGACATTCACTGAGGAATCAGAAACGCCGTACAGTGTGTCAATCTGGCAATGTGGAAATTGAGTGGTTACTTTTCTAAGAGCCTCTTCAATTCCCACACAATCGGCTACAGAGTAGCTCAGCGAAGCCAAGTTGCGATCGTGATAGCGGTTGACTCCTACCAACAGTACCCTTAGCTTCGCCCCTCCTCGTTTCAACTGGTGCAAAGGATCAAGCGACATCGGTTATCGTTCCCAAACTTTTCTCACTCAGGACAGGAATGATCGAAACGCCTTGAACTAGGCTCAACGAACAGAAATAATATTAAACAGGGAAAATATTAATTAGCTAATAGGGTAACACGTTTTTACGTGATTTTACTTAATAAAATTTGTTCTGCTTTGTAAGTATTTTTGTTAAATATCTTTGTTAAAGAGTGAAGTTATGAACAAATTGCCAATCTCCCTCTATTAGCATTAGCCTCACGACCTCTTGAGATTGAACAATTAACTTGGGAAACCACACCGCAAGGTTTGGGGTATCAGAAGTTAAACGCTCTGTAATTGTCTCAATCTGTCCGACTTCATCTGGAAACGCCAATTCCACATTTATATCAATGGGTAAATGAACCTGGGAGCGATCGAAGTCTGACTGCACAACTTGCACACCCACCATAAACCCAACTTCCACCAACGATTGAGCAGTATTTTCTAGATCAAGATTGGATTCAAAGTCTTCACAAATCACCATCACTGCAAGTTGATAGTCGCCCCTATCAATTCTTTTTTCCTGGGATGTCATCCCCCTTGCCAAAGCATAGGTAGGAAATTGAGATTGCAGCACTGCAAAGTCGCGGATTGCTTGCCAGCCCGGTTCGATTAGATTTTGAAACCACTGTCCTAGATGAGTGGTGGCAGTTCTATGATGATATAAAGTTTCCCGCCAAGCGGGGGTTGCAATCAGCGCGATCCATTGCTCTGGAGGAAGATTCAGGCGAGGAGAAGTTGATCGAGATTGACTCAGTGGGGAAATGAGAGTCTCTGCCTGAGTGGAAGAGAGAACTGATACAGGGGCTACCGTTGGGAACCAGCGGGATGTTTCCCGCGCAACCCACAAGACAGTCAAATCTTCAATCAATTCAGATTGATCCAGGTTGTAGGTGCGATCCATTGCATCATAACTGCTCTGCTGCTTCAGTTTGTTATGGGTGGTATAGCCTGAAACTCGTAGCCAGCCATCCTGCAAATTCAACTGAACTGCCAGGTAATAATGAGATGCCCAGTCCGGAATATCGACCCATTCCTGTTCTACGATCAGTTCATCTAGGTTGATGACATCGCTGGGAATGAGTGCCAATCGAGTGGTATTTAGCAACAGGATCGACCCATTGACAAACTCCCAGATTTCAGATTGTTCCTGCGGAGATAACCAGGAAATCGGTGAGGGAAGATCGGGATCTTCGCGCAGCCAGTTGGCAACCACTGTTTGGCAAATGATGTTTTGATAGGCGCGTTCAACGGCTAGGGGGTTGCTATAGGCTTGAGCGTTGACCGTTTGACGAGCAGTTTGACAAATTTTTGGCGGAATCTCCAACCAAAGTTGATCAGGATAAAGCGTTATCATGTCGTCCAGTGTTAACATCGTCCTCTCCTTACTCTGTTGGACTTTGAGATTTATATTTCATTGAATTCATGAACCAGGTTTCAATAAACAAGGATAATTTTCCTGGGGTCGATTGGCACAGGTTAAGATCAACTTCTAGAGTGGTTTGAGTCCACTCTTTGAGGGTATTACTCAAGTGTTTCATCATGCGATGAAGGTGTTCGACTACCGCCTGTGCGGATTGAAGATTTAGTTTTTGAGCGATCGCAGCCTCATCCATTTGATGGAAATAGCGGAGGACAAGAGATTCTCTATCCCGGAGATCGAGTGCAGCATAGTGAACCTGTAAGGGCGGATGAAAGAACTGGGTACAATACTGATGGAGATACCATTTCAAATATTGCTCAATTGCCTGGATGCGATCGTCATGGGGTTGGTGTTTTGGAAAAACTTCTGGATAAGCGGCTCGAACAGCAGAAATTAGCTGATCTAGAAAAGTTTTTTTCCAACGATTGAATTGGCGCGATCGCTGATATTGAGGCAGCGACTTCCAGGGTTCTCCTAAAATTTGCACAATTTCAGCTTGATTAAAATCTAAACCATGATTTAATCGAAGCGCGGTTTGGGCAACCCGCTCTAAGCCAAGAAAGATCACTACAACGGTGCTTTGGGTTATCCTACCGACATCAGCCAATTTGGTTGCGTCACTTGCGTCTATCAGATTTTCTAACGGGTCTGAGCCTATATCCTTTTCTATATCTTCTTTGTCTACTTCAAATAAAATTTCTTCATTCAAACTCGCATCAAATTCTTCCCTTTCCAGTGGGTCATTTGTTTCGCTGTTCGTATCTTGATTTTGGTGCCAAGCCTCATCAAAGGGTGATATAGCATTGGTTCGATTTTGATACTGTCGGATGGCTTGAATACAGGTTTGTAAATCACTACTCACCTGTGGCTCAGTTATCTCTGGCGTGAGTTGAAAGTCAGGACATCGTTGCTTGTAACGATCTCGAATGCCCATCAGTTGAGCTTGGCTAGGGGGTGGTAATGGGCTGTGCCCTTCTGCTTTTGCAGTATATATTTCTTGAAAAGAATGCCAAATTAAGCGGTGCTGCATTATCTGAAGTTCAGATAATCCATGAAATTGTAATGCCTCTAATAGCTGCTTTTTAGGAGTATGACGAAGCAGTCCCCAATCCGAAAAATTTCTAGGTGTGCCTAGTTTGACACAAATAATGTTAGTCAATTGTTGGCGAAGTTTCTTCTCAACGTAAGTCTTCAAAGTGATATTGGAACGAGTTAAATCAAAGTTCTTTAAACAATGCAGCGGATCACTAATGATTTGGTTGGATTCCTGCAAGCAATCTATTAGAGAAAATTGCTTTCTCATGTTTATTGGCAACCTTCGATGCTGCTGATAGGCTGAGAAGCCGCTTGGACGTTGGAGATGGGCAATCAAGAGTTGCTTGACGATCGCAGCTTGATGATCAAACAATTTTTGAGCAAGATGATGAATATTTTGAGAGGAGAGATAGTCATGTAAATTTGCTAAATTTTGATTCTGTTGGGCTGCCTGCGTGACTAAATTCGTGACTGCGATCGCCATTTGGTCTACGCATTCCTTTTGGGAAAACTCAGATTCCATGACAGACCTTTTTTGCTGCTGAAGAATTAATAAAAAGTAGCGTGCCCAACAGTCTGGGTTCACTGACGGAGCCTCTAGAGTAAGCTGACTCATGAACTTTTTATTGCCCAAATCGTGTTTCCACGCGAAAGCGGAATCTGTGGCTGGGGCGATCGTGCAAAAGGTTGAAAACTCTGTGATGATGTGATCCCTGCTGGTATTCATGAGGCTAAGTAATCGGGTGCTTACTAAAAATGAGCCGGGGTCTAACTCTATTATTCCCTTATATCTCTTTGTTTAAAACTTGCAGAGTATGCAGAGGCGCACCCTACCGTCGATAAAGTTGAATTTACCGAGGTTACGCGATGTGCAACTATCCCAACCCCCCTGGCTGACTGACACATTTTCTCATCAGCCCGACGACCATCCAAACCAAGGATACACATGGCGTTGGTCTTGCCAGCGGCACTGTTGACCGAGTAACTGCCGCAGCGCATCATATAAACGAGTAAACGAGGGGTTGATTCCATAATTACTTCTGGTTGATGTGGTAATCCCCAGAGTACGCGGATTTGCCCCTCACCCGATATTTTGTGTCAGCCAGCCAGCCCAACCCCCTCACCCTTGTATCTTGGGAAGTGAGCGGGAGAGCAGGGTGGGCGGTTCGGTGCAAAAGTGTCCGGACTATTGCCGTAAGAATTCCTGTAGAAAGCTTCGCTGACGTTTCACGAATCGCCTGTCCACTTTCCTGAGCGTATGTTAAGATGTGTAACATATGCTAATCATTCTTCTTGTTATTGCGATCGCGCTCGTTGCCTGGTCTTTGCATTTGATGCAGGAAGCCCTCGATCGCCAAGAATTTTCACTAATGCTGGCAGGAACCCTCGTTGCGTTTTCTGCTGCCGCTCTGGTTGGGGTTTATTTTTTGATGAGCAATTACATGGGCTATTTAACCCAAATGGCTCATCAGCCAGTCTATGATTTTTCAGCTTATGATGCTCAACTGGTCGTCTCGACTCAATCTGCCAAAGTGCATCCTTAAAAAGTACCCTCTCCTACTTCATTAGAGCAGTACGAGGAAAAATCAAAATGAACGTCCGTTATTCCTCATTTTTCAAGGATATTTGCGTCCTAATCTATTCATCCGTTGCCATAACTTTTTAGATTTCGTTTGCACTTGCGTTATAAACGGATGCAATTTGGTAAGACTAAGACTATGCTTCATTTGCCCCCTTGGTGAACGCTTTCTTTTGGTTTTGCTGGAGAATTGTTAGACCTATGACGTATACCATTCCTGAGCTAGATACGATTAGTCGCCAGCTAATGAGCGTAGAGCGACCGAAGAAGGCAAAAATGCTGGTGGTTGATGATGAGCCAGACAACTTGGACTTGCTCTATAGAACTTTTCGGCGAGACTTTACTGTACTGAAGGCAGAAAGTGGCATTCATGCGCTTCAAGTGCTGGCAACGGAAGGCGAGGTTGCCGTGATTATTTCGGATCAGCGAATGCCTGAAATGAAAGGGACTGAATTCTTAAGCCGCACGGTGCCCCAGTTTCCCGATACCATGCGGATTATTTTAACGGGCTTTACCGATGTTGAAGATTTAGTGGAAGCAATCAACTCTGGGCAGGTTTATAAGTATATTACCAAGCCTTGGAATCCGGATGAGTTGAAAGCAGTGGTGCAGCGGGCGGCGGAAACCTACGAGCTATTGAAGCAGCGCACGGAAGAGTTGCAGAGATCGCAAGCCCAAACCGCTTTACTTTCAGCGATTGTTCGCACTGCCCAAGATTCTGCCGATCTAGACTCTTGCTTGTCTCCAATTGCCGATGCTTTTGGCAAAACCTTTCATGCCGATGGCTGCATTTTGCAACGGGTGGAGAATGGCGCATTAACGACCCTGAGCGGCATCTATACCGCAGAGGGCGATCGCTTAGAAAATTGGCTAGACAAAGATGGGTTGACAAAAGAGGCGATCGCGAGCCAAAAGATGCAAGTTGCCCTCAATATTCCCGCCGATAGCAATCTAGCAGCCATGGAACATTACGCCGCTTCTGGCATTCAGGCTCATCTGATTGTTCCAGCCGTCTACCGCAACACAGTTAACGCCGTACTCTCGGTGCAATGGAAACAACCCTGTACCTTACGAGAAGACGAACTGGTCTTATTACACCTATCCGCGCAGCAGGTAGCACTGGCATTGGCGTGTAGGCATGATGATTAAAACTAAATCTTCCAAGTTTTTACATTTCAATGTTGATACCAAGCGGTAAGGGCAACAGCAAGGGCATCGGCTGCATCGTCTGGCTTGGGGATCTTGTCTAAATTCAGTTCACGAGCAACGGCTTCTTGCACCTGATATTTTTCTGCGTTGCCATATCCAGTGAGGGCTTGCTTAATCTGAGCCGGGGTAAATTCGACTAAGGGCATTTTGTGCTGGGCGAGAACCAGCATGATTACCCCACGGGCTTGAGCGATGGCGATCGTGTTTCCCATGCGATAAAAGAACAGTTTTTCAAGGGAGATTAGATCGGGTTTCACCTGATTTAATACGGTATGTAAATCTTCATAGATCATCTGAAGGCGATCGCCCATATCGGTTCCGGCAGGAGTTTGAATCACGCCAAAATCCAATGGGGTCACCTGCTCAAGGGCACAAGGGTTACTCACATCGGGAGTCGAACACTGGATCGCACCAAAGCCTAAGATTGCCAATCCTGGATCGAGTCCTAAAATGCGTTGTTCCATACTATCGAGGGTAGAACTCTATAACATCACGCTTAATTGTGATGTCGTAGTTACCCAAAAAGTCGTGCCCCAATAAGCCATCAGCAGCATCATTGGCGATCGCGACATTCACATTATTCACTCGCGCCCCTTGAATTGAAATAGAACTCAGCCGACCTAAGGGCATCAGAATCGTTCTACCATCCGCCATGGTAAACTGCCCCGCTCCAACAATTGGAATTTGCAAGGCGCGTGCCATAGAGCGAGTAATCAAAGTCCCGCTAGCTCCAGTATCGAGCAGCATTTCAAATTTCTGATTGCCATTAAAAGTCACATCAATCACCGGGGTTCCTCCATCCCGACGTTTGATCGGCACCGAGTATAGTCCTTTGGTAGAACTAGAACTGGGCTTGGCGTTGCCCGCACCACAGAGCTTGCCAAGGTTAATGCGCCGTCCCGCAGCGTTGACCATGTAGCAAGCTTCGTCTTGGGCAGAGACGGCTAGCTGGCTGGTTGCAGTGGGTATTAACCAGAGAAGGGTAGCGATTCCCAGGGGGATTCTTGTGGAAAGCTTCGCTAACGTTTGATGAATTGCGGTTGACCCAACTAAATGATGTTTCACCGATCGCGCTCCTACGGGATGATACAGTTTTGAGTTTTGAGTTTCAAGACACTAAAAGCATTGCTGTTTTCAAAAAATCATCTGTCGCATTCCAATTTCAACTTGGTATTAGTTCTTTGGTATTAGTTCTATTGTGCAGGATTGGACAAGCGGTTGGATCGATTCTGCTTTTGAGGAACGGCGATCGACTTTGATTATCCCTTGCTGCTGGTTTGATGAATGGGAATCTCAATAATAAATTTGGCTCCTTGCCCGGTTGCAGAGTGACAAGTGAGCCGACCTTTGTGTTTTTCTGCCACAATTTGATAGCTAATGGAAAGCCCTAATCCCGTGCCTTTGCCCACTGTTTTGGTGGTGAAAAATGGATCAAATAAGCGCGATCGCACTTGCTCATTCATTCCCGCTCCATTATCCGCAATTTCAATGGCAATGCGGTTGATAGGCAGGACACGGGTACAAATCGTGATTAGGGGCGAAAAAGTAGCTGATTTTGATCTTGCCTCTTCTAGCGCATCAATGGCATTGCTGAGAATATTCATTAACACTTGGTTAAGCTGACCTGGGTAGCAATCTACTAGCGGCAATGTGCCGTACTCTTTCAGGATTTGAATGCTAGGACTATCAGATTTTGCTTTGAGTCGGCTTTGCAAAATCATCAGTGTGCTATCAATGCCTTCATGGATATCTACCGCTTTGAATTCTGCTTCATCTAAACGAGAGAAGGTTCGTAGCGATCGCACAATTTCCCGAATTCGCTCTGAACCCACTCGCATTGAACTAAGCACTTTGGGCAAATCTTCTTTCAAAAAGTCTAGATCAATAGTATTCGTGGTGGTTTGAATAATCGCAGGGGGATTAGGCACATGAATTTGATACAACTCCACTAAGCCAATCAGGTCTTGGGTATAGTCGTGGGCATGACTCAGATTGCCGTGAATAAAATTAACTGGGTTATTAATTTCGTGGGCAACGCCTGCAACGAGTTGTCCTAAACTGGACATTTTTTCACTCTGAATCAGTTGAGTTTGGGTGTGCTGTAACTCGGCTAAGGTTTGCTCTAAGTCGCGATTTTTTTCATGAAGTAATGCTTCAGCCCGTTTGCGATCGCCAATATCCAGCGAGGTTCCCACAATTCGATACAGCCTACCCGATTCATCAAACTGTGGGTTAAGGGTGGTTAATAGCCATACAGATTCATTCTCAAGCGTTAAATGTTCTTCATAGGTGACTTTGCTTTGCAGGGTTAAACATTGTGAAAACTGTTGACGCACTTGGGGTCCTAGCTCAATCCCAAACACATCTTCTGGCGTTTTGCCGACCGCATCGGCACTGGTCATTCCAATCAGTTTTTCGGAATACCAGTTCCAACCGCCAAACCGCAAGTCTCCAGTGTCCGTTACGTTCACCACAAAAATTTCCTGCTGCACGCCATCAAAAATAGTGCGAAGGAATGCTTCTCGTTCTTGAAGTTTGGCTTCTGTCTGTTTGCGTTCGGAAACATCTAGAGCTAAGGAGGCAGAGCCAACAATTTGACCATTTGAGGCAATCAGTGGCACGTTATACCACTCACAAATAATCGTTTTACCGTCCTTAGTTAGGTTTTCGTTAATCGTATGATGAGAGGATTGAGGCTGATTCATTCCAGCCAAAATTTGGTTCACTTCGTCTCTGATTAGGTCTGGCAATAAAAAGCCAAAGGGACGACCGATCGCTTCTTGTCGTTGATACCCAAAAATCCGTTCGGCAGCCGGGTTCCATTCCTGCACTTCTCGATTTGCATTCCATTCAATGATGGCTAAGGGCGTTTGTTGAAAGAGCAACGAGAGTTTTTGTTGAGAATGACGCAATGCTTCTTCTGATTGTTGGCGATCGCAAATCTGTTGTTCCAATGCTGCTGTGCGTTTGGCAATTAAGCTTTTTAGCTGCGATCGTGATTCTTCAGCCTGCGCTACCTGCTGGCGAAGAGCCAAATTTTCCTGCTCTAACGCTCGAATTCGCATCTCATCATCCATCACCGCCATTAATGTTCTCCCTTGATTGCCCCTCAAGCCTAATCTTGATGGAAGTTTTATGATCAAGAACGTTACGTGTCTCGCTCTAAACTTGCATCATCCCTAGTTAGCTAGAAATCCAAAACAGCTTTCTACTTATCGTGGGTCATCAATCATAGTTGCTCAGTCTGTACGCAATCCTATTTCAAGTGAGCGCCCCGGTTTAGATTGCCCAAAGGACGAGAATCACTAACGCCCTCTAGTCTTCTATTTCTAGTCAATGTTAGGGTTCCAGAGTCAGTGTTCCAGAAACTTGCAATAATGAGGGGACTGAGGATGCAGATTGCGGGATTGTTATAAGCGATGAATATAGTCGAATTTTTTGAACTAAGCAGTGGTAAGTGGTTTTCTCAGCGAACCAGCCATCATCTTGATTTCAAGCCATCAGAAGCAGGCAAGTCTGACCTGGTTATTGAAATGGTTGATCTGGCAGATCCAGCAGTTGTGAAGCTTTGTCAGCAGTGCCGCATTGATCCTGCATTAGCGCTGTGTGGCGCACGAGCTAAGTGGAACGGAACGATGGAACCAGGTGGGAAAAAATATGCGGGATCAACCCTGCTGGTGCCTGTAGCCGATCCTGAAAATCCAAATCAGGGACAGCTATTGAGCGAATCGGGCGCTGCTGGAAAAACACCTAGTTTAGGGCGCTATGTGGTGGGCGATGATGATGCAGTCACCCTGATTACTGAAGATAAAACCCTATATGCCGAAGAGCGGTTATGGTTTGCTAGCCCCAACTTGCGCTTACGCACTAGTGTTTTGAAGCGATCGAGCGGATTTAGTCTCGCTTCATTTTGCTCAGAGATTCGCATGGGTGTTTCCAAGCCAGCAGAAACTGCACCCCCCAAAGCATAACTTTTGAGCCTGCCACGGGTTATCCTGCCACTGGCTCAGAAAATCTCCAAAGATTGCCCGGAAATAGGCGCTCTAAGTCAAGCTGAGAGGCGGCTTTAGCTAACTGGGCAATACTCATCAAGTCGGAGATATGGGGCAAAGTTCCCAACACGGGAATCGTGGTCAATGATTCAATTAATTTGACTGGAGCAAAATCAGCAATTTCCTGCTGAGCTTGAGGATGGGCGCAGTTCAAAATAATGCCTTTTAGGTGAATTTTTGATTGACGGGCTAACGCGACATTGGCAACCGCTTGCCCGATCGCCCCCAACCTTACTGGCACCACCAGCACCGTTGGCAATCGCCAATCCCATGCCAAATCTGCAACGGTAGTTTCGCGAGTCACCGGAGAACCCAGCCCACCTAACCCTTCGACTAAAACAAAATCCCGACTTTGGCGTAATTGCTCAAACGCTTGCCATGCCTGTTCTATTGCGACCTTGCTGCCTTCCCGTTCAGCGGCGATCGGTGGAGCCAAGGGAGCCTCAAATCGAACCGGAGTCACGTCTGCCGGGTCTAGCCCAAACAGTTGGCTATAGAGTTCGCAGTCGCCTATCCCAGACTGAATCGGCTTCAAAATTCCTAGCCGTTGCTTTGACCAATAGGTCTGCCAGTAGGCAGCAAGGGCACTCATAACAACAGTTTTTCCTGCGTCTGTATCCGTTCCAGCCACGAGTAAAGCGTTCACTGTTCGCTCCTTTAGCGGTTCACAAGGCTTAAATCTAACGTGTAATCGGTTCCTCTCGCTCCTAATGAATCGATGCGATAGACTCCTGGTCGGTATTGTCCATCGTAATCAATGATTGCTTGCCAATAAGTGGCTCCATTAGAACTAAGAACTTGACCTGCGGAGTTATACACTCGAAGAGTTGTTCCTCCATACATTTGGGCGGTCAATACTGTATTTTGAGGCGCGGATATAACATAGCGGTTGGTGACATTGCGTTTAATGCGATCGCTAAACGATTGCGACGTATCGCCCGGTGGAAACTCGACTGGAATTTCATTAATTTTAGGTTCGGGGGGTGGTGATGGGGGATCAGTCGGGCTTGGGGTTGGAGTCGGGACGGGGCTGGGTCGGGATGCACTTCTGAGAGTAACATCTAAGTCATATCGACCATTGTTTATGCCTTTCACAGGGCTGAGTTCAATAAAGTAATCCCCATTAAAGGGCAATGAACCTTGCCAATAAGATACTCGCTGGGCGCGACTGTCCACAGGTCTGCCATCGGGACCAATAATGGTCATCAACACACCATCCCCGCTGATGGCGGTTTCTAGGGTTTGGTTTTGGGAGCCAGAAACAATGTAAGTCATGGTTTCGTTGCTCCTCAACACGCCTCGCTGCGTCACGCTGGTATCGGGATCGATGGTGAGCCGTTTGGTATAGTTCACCGGATCGGGAGGGGGTGGCGTGGGCGTAGGGGTTGGAGTCGGCGTAGGGCTAGGTATTGGCGTAACAGTGGGCGTAGGTGTGGGGGTAATCGTTGGGGTGACGATGGGCGGAGGGAGAGTGTTTGATGAATTTTGACTACTGAGAAGTGTTTGCATAATCAGCCAAGAGCCTAAACCCGTTAGCACGACTAGCCCAATGCCTAGGGCAATAATCGCTAGGGGATCATCCCATAAAGAGCTACGGGGTTCTTCGATGATGGGCTGCGATCGCGGGGTTTCTGGAATCGCTTCTGGGGGTTGGCGCTGCCCCACTGCCACTGTCTGCATGTAAGACTGGGCTGGCTGAGGTTGAGGCTGAGTGAAAATAGGGGTTTCAGCGGGATAGGCTGGCGTTGCAGGAGGCGGGGGCGGGGGCGGCACAGATCTGGGCACCGAGGGCGGTTGAACTGGAGCCGCTGGATTGAATGCGGTCTGTAATGCCTGAACGACTTCGCTGACCGATTGGTAGCGATCGCCCGGACGATAGCTCAGCATCCGATTTAGCACCTGAGCAAACCCCGGATTCACCGTCACCCAGCGCTGCCAATACCAGGTCATTGTGGAATCATCAAACAACTCTTGTGGCTCTCTGCCCGTGAGCAACACAACCGCCGTGACCGCCAGCGAATAGAGATCGCTACTAGGATACGCCTTGCCCGTTTGCATTTGCTCGATCGGGGCATAGCCCGGTTTTCCCACCGTTGTCGCTTGCACAATGCCCGTAGTCATGGTTTGAAAGCGGGTTGCCAGTTCTTTCACCACGCCAAAATCAATCAGAACTGGTTTGCTATCTTGCTGCCGCAAAATCACATTATCAGGGGCAATATCGCGATGAACAATCCCTTTGCTGTGAATATGCGCCATCACTGGCAACAACTGCCGCATAAATTGGAGCGCTTCCCCTTCAGAAAAAGCAATTCCTTGGGCTTTCCGCTGATCTAGCAACGCTCGATAGGTTTGCCCTTCCACATAATCTTGCACTAGGAATAAGCGTTGATCTTGCTCAAACGTCGCTCGAAATTGAGGAATTTGAGGATGCTGAATCTGATACAAAATTTGAGCTTCTCGCTGAAATAATTCCTTAGATTTGTCCAGCGCATAGTCGCCTCCTTGGGCAGGAGTCAGTTCTTTGAGGGCGCAACGTTCGTTAAATCGCCCCTGATCTTCTGCTAAGTAGGTGCGACCAAACCCGCCTTGACCCAGAATGCTGAGAACGCGGTAACGATTTTGCAAGATAGTTCCAACGGGCAGAGAGGGGCGCATAGGAGGGGATGAATTACGAGTTACGAGAGACGAAAGTGTGGAGGCGGAGGAAGGTTTTGAGTTTTGAGTTTTGAGTTTTGAGTTTTGAGTTTTGAGTTCTAAGCCTTTAATTCAAAATTAAGAATTCAAAATTAAAAACTACTCTCCTCCTAGCTTAGCTTTCACCATTTCTTGGACTTTTTTGCCGTCAGCTTTCCCTTTGAGTTGCTGCATGGCGGTTCCTATGACTTTTCCCATCTCTTGGGTGGAGGTTGCCCCAGTTTGGGAAATAATCGTCTCAATTATTTGGCTAATTTCGTCGTCGGAGAGTTGTTTCGGTAGATACTCTTCCAAAATGGTCAATTCCTGAGTTTCTTGGTTGGCGAGGTCGGTGCGCCCTGCTTGCTGATATTGGGCGATCGAGTCGCGGCGCTGTTTGGCAAGCTGCACCACAATTTCGATTTCTTGCTCTTCGGTCAGGCTTTCTTGCCCCGATGGGCGAATGGCTGACTCTTTTTCCAAAATCACTTTTTTGATATTGCGAACGGTTTCTAGCCGGATTTTGTCTTGGGCTTTCATGGCTAGTTTGATATCGTCGCTGATGCGCTCTTTTAAACCCATTGCTTTTAACCCCATTGCGTGGTGCCTTTTTCGATGATTGCGATCGCAAAACGATTGTATCCGCAGTGATGGCTGCACAAATTACTGTAGGTCAGTACACTACTTTATTAAACTTCAAGCTAAAATCACACTTCAAGCTAAAATCACAAAGTGTTATGAGCGATCGCTCAACAATTACCATAATTTAAGCAGTTGCCTAATTTAAGCAGTTGCATGACGCGATCGTCTCAATTTAGCAATACCTCTCCGAAAAACTGCTGGAGATGGATACAAAAGTGAGTGATAAGATTTCCATGGTTGCGTTCAAGGGTACGCTGTGATTCATTCCGTATTGCCGACTCCCCAACTCACTTTGCCGTCTTTTAATGACAACAATCGCCTGAGATTGCTGTCTGGTTCGGCGAATATGGAACTCTCCCATGAAGTTTCACGGTATCTTGGGATCGATTTAGGACCCATGGTACGAAAACAGTTTGCAGATGGCGAACTGTATATTCAAATCCAGGAATCGATTCGGGGCTGCGATGTTTATCTGCTACAGCCAACTTGCCGCCCGGTTAACGATCACCTGATGGAATTATTGACCATGATTGATGCGTGCCGACGTGCCTCTGCGCGGCAGATTACCGCAGTGATTCCCTATTATGGCTATGCGAGAGCCGATCGCAAAACCGCTGGGCGAGAATCTATTACTGCCAAACTCGTTGCCAACTTGATTACCAAAGCCGGAGCTAGCCGTATTTTGGCAATGGATCTGCATTCGGCTCAGATTCAAGGATATTTTGATATTCCGATGGATCACGTCTATGGCTCTCCCGTGCTGCTGGACTACCTGCATAGCAAGCAGCTATCAGATATTGTGGTGGTTTCGCCGGATGTGGGCGGTGTGGCACGGGCACGGGCTTTTGCCAAAAAGCTGGGGGATGCTCCACTGGCAATTATTGATAAGCGCCGCCAAGCGCACAATGTGGCTGAAGTGATGAATGTGATTGGCGATGTGCGTGGCAAAACAGCCGTCTTGGTCGATGACATGATTGATACGGCTGGCACGATTACAGAAGGGGCACGGTTGCTGAGAAAAGAAGGGGCGCGTCAGGTCTATGCTTGTGCGACTCATGCAGTGCTGTCTCCTCCGGCGATCGAGCGTTTATCAAGCGGAATTTTGGAGGAAGTGATTGTCACTAACACCATTCCTATTGCGGAAGAGCATTGCTTTTCGCAACTGACTGTTTTATCGGTTGCCAATTTGCTGGGAGAAGCGATTTGGCGAATTCATGAAGATAGTTCCGTGAGCAGCATGTTCCGCTGATTTGAGCGCCTAATCTGAGTGACTGAGGTAGTATAGGGCAAATGTTCAGTCGTTGATGCGACGCTAGACATGACCCTTGATCCCAATCTGCCTCATTCCGATACTGCTCCTCAATCTGAATCGTCCCCTGATCTCCATTTGGCTCAGAATAGTTCGCTGGTAACTCATGAAGACAACTTAAGGTCAACAGAATCAAAAGTGACTGGGAATGGATTCAGTCGCGATGGGGGCAATGGCACAAAGCGAACCGACGATCGCTCCTTCCCTTCCTCTAACTCTTCTGATAGCGGCAATCAAACTCCAAAAATTCTGATTTTGTTTTTAGCGATCGCCATCATGATGGTCGGTCTGCTCGTGGATAATGTTTGGATTGGGCTATCTGGCTCATTAGTAGCTCTGGCGATTTCTCTGCAAATTCTCTGGAATCCATTGCGCCGTCTGTTTCTAGAGTTCATCCCTGAACAAGAACGCGCGATTTTGTTGGGCAGTGTCTTTGGCAGCATTGCGCTCTTAGGGTTGCTCAAATTGAGTGGTTTTTTTAACCGTTTGGGCGCATCCCTCGCGGCGATCGGCTGGGATGCAGTGGGTGCCATGGGTGAAGTGTTAGGCGCGATCGGGCAGATTTTGATCGCCATTCTCGCCGTTTATATTGCATGGCGGCAGTACATCATCTCGCGGGATTTAACAATTCAGCAAAATTTAATTACACAACAGCAAACCATTGATAGCTATTTTCAAGGCGTTTCAGAATTGGTGCTAGATGAGGAAGGCTTGCTAGAAGATTGGCCCCAAGAACGAGCGATCGCCGCAGGACGAACGGCTGCCATTCTCAGCAGTGTGGATGCAGGTGGCAAAGCCAAAATCATTCGCTTTCTCAGTCGGGCGCGGTTGCTGACTCCCCTACGGCGCGATCGGCGTTTGGGTCGCGCTATTTTGGATGGATCGGGCGGCTATCAAGAAGATTTGCTTAACGGCATTCGGGTAATTGACCTGGGCGTAATGTTGGCAGGCGCAAATTTAGCCGCAACCGATCTGCGGTGGACAGATTTGAGCGAGGCAAACCTAATTCGAGGTGATCTCAGCTTTTGTGATTTAGTCAAAACTAATCTCTGCCGCACAATTCTCTGCGATGCCAAACTGCGTGGAGCCGATCTCAACGGCACTCGTTTTTTCTATGGCAAAGCTGAAGATGCCAGCCCTCGCAGCCGTTTAGAACCCCCTAATTATCGAACGGGAAAACATACGGGAGCCGTAATTGAAAACGCAGACTTTACGGATGCGATGCAGCTATCTGAAGAGCAGCGCTATTATTGCTGTGCTTGGGGTGGCTCTAAAACACGAGGCACGATTCCAGGTGGATGTGAGGGGATTCCGAACAAGTTAGGCAGGTAAGTGGTGAATGTGAATGGCGAATGGTGAATGGCGAATGGCAAATGCTCAATAGGAGAGCTTGCTACACATCTTGCCCCAAAGACACAGGTGATTTAATTCACGAGCCTTACAAGTGCTTTGGTTGCTGGAAAGCACCTTTAATCGAATCATCAAAACTCTTTTTAATCATCTATCTATTTTTGATGTTCATGTCCTGTAAATATTCTTTTATTGTCCCGATTTATAACGAAGAGGAAACGCTGCCAGAGCTTTATCGTCGCCTCCAAGCGGTGATGGAGCAAATGGATGGAACGGTTGAGCTAATTTTGATCAATGATGGCAGTCGCGATCGCTCTTTAGCCATCATGCGCGACCTCCATGATCAAGATCCGCGTGTTTGCTACATCAGTCTTGCTCGTAACTTTGGACATCAAACTGCTGTTACCGCTGGACTGAATTTTTCTCGTGGGCAGGTCGTGGTGATCCTAGATGCAGATTTGCAAGATCCTCCGGAACTGATTCCCAGCATGGTTGAGCAGTGGAAACAAGGATTTGACGTGGTCTATGCCCAACGCACCCAGCGCCATCGGGAAAGTTGGTTTAAGCGACTGACTGCCTACGGCTTTTATCGGATTCTCAAACAATTGGCAGATGTGGATATTCCGACTGAAACGGGCGATTTTTGTCTGCTCGATCGCCAAGCTGTCGATGTGCTAAACGCAATGCCAGAGCGCAATCGGTATATTCGAGGGCTGCGATCGTGGATTGGATTCCGTCAAACTGCCGTATTATTTGAACGAGATCCCCGCTATGCTGGCACCGTAAAATACACCTTTCGCAAATCGCTCGCCCTCGCCACGAATGGGCTAGTCTCTTTCTCCACAGTGCCCTTGCGCCTTTCTACCTATCTGGGTTTCTTCTCAGCCGTGATGGCGTTGACTATGGCATTTGTCGTCATTTATTGGCGGTTATTTCATCCAGCGTCGCCGATCACAGGACACGCGATCGTTGCTGCTGCCGTCTTTTTTCTGGGAGCCGTGCAGCTTTTCAGCATCGGTATCCTCGGCGAATACATTGGACGAATTTACGAAGAAGTAAAAAATCGTCCGCTTTATACTCTGTCGGAAATTGCTGGATTCAAAGCGTTGCATTCAACTCGAACCTACTCAAATCGGCAAGAAGTGATCAAAGACCGATGAAAGCAGGAGAATGATTTAAAAAAGGAATGGTAGAAGGGGCGATCGTTTTCGCACTCCACACTCAAAACTCAAAACTCAAAACTTTACCCTTTCTCTACAACTGATTAACTGATTCCTCTAGTCAGGGAACCCTGTTAAGCAATATGACAGACAAACGGTTGCCGTACAATGAGTGGACAGAAGTTTTTCAGTATTCGCTAGAGTTTAAAACCAGGAGTAGAGGCGTGCCCACAAAGTCTAAGTATCTATTGATCGGTTCAACCGAAGCCTACAGCGGCAAATCAGCAACCGCTTTGGGCATTGCTCATCAGTTGCAAGAACGAGGTTTAGATATTGCCTATGGCAAGCCTCTGGGCACGTTTTACACGTCGCCTGATGACATGTCTGGCGAACCGATTGAAGCGGATGTGCAGTTTGTGGCACAAACCCTCGGATTAGCCTCCAGTCGCGTGTTGCCTACCGTATTGCCACTGATCGATTCTACGCTGCAAAAGCGAATTCGAGGTGAAAATACCATCAACTATCCTACAATGCTGACCCAATATTTGCAGACGCAGGGGGCTGATCTGATGGTGCTAGAAGGTCCTTCTAACTTGGAAGAGGGCAGTCTGTTTGATCTATCCTTGCAGCAAGTGGCTGAGGTTGTGGATGCAGGGGTGCTGCTGGTGGCACGGTTTCATTCGCTGCTGATTGTGGGGGCGCTGATTTCTGCAAAGCGGCGGTTGGGCGATCGCTTGTTGGGTGTGTTCATCAACGATATTCCCAAAGATCGGCTTGAGGAAGTGCAGACGACTGTTAAGCCTTATTTAGAAGATCGTAATATTCGCGTGTTTGGATTAATGCCCCGAAATGAGTTGCTGCGGAGTGTGAGTGTTGGCGATTTGGTAGAACAATTGCAGGCAGAGGTGCTGTGTCGTCGCGATCGCCTGGATTTGATGGTAGAAAGCTTGGCAATCGGTGCCATGAATGTCAATTCAGCGCTGCGCTATCTTCGTAAAGGGCGCAATATGGCAGTGATTACCGGGGGCGATCGCACCGATATTCAGCTTGCCGCCCTAGAAACTTCGACCCAATGTTTAGTTTTAACCGGACAAATGCGTCCCCATCCTGATGTGCTTAGTCGTGCTGAAGATCTGGAAATTCCGATTTTATCTGTGGATTTAGATACGCTGGCTACTGTGGAAATTGTGGATCGGGCGATCGGGCAAGTCCGGATTCACGACCCGATTAAAATCAAATGTCTCTACCAGATGATGTCTGAATGCTTCGATTTCGATCGCCTGATGGCAGATCTAGAATTAGAATTACCCACCCCGGTCGGCTAAGCGATGCTTATGGGCGGGGAAGTCCGAAGTATGGAGTGTAGAGTAGTGGATTTTGCTGTCTCGTGCCGCTTTTGGCAGCGCGCTTTATTGAATGCCCTGGCTGCTGTTTTTGTTACTGGGCAATCGGTGGATGTGCAGGCACAGGGGCGATCGCCTCAGCAAGCGTCAGAGCAAATAGTTGACTGTGAACTGTTGATCGTGGGGGCTGGCTTTGCTGGCACTGCTGCCGCCTATGAAAGTTTGCTGGCGGGGCGCACAGTTTGCCTCACCGATATTACCGATTGGGTGGGCGGACAAGTTTCCTCTCAGGGCACTTCGGCGTTGGATGAAGCGAAGCGGATGCGAGAGCAGCGCTTTTTTCCACGCGGCTACAATGAATTTCGCGATCGCCTCGTCAAAAAGTATGGCAGTCTCAGTGCTGGCAATTGCTGGGTCAGCGTCGCCTGTTTTTTGCCCAGCGATGGACACCAAATTCTGTCGGCAATGCTGCAAGATGCCGCCAAAAAAGGCAAAGGGACGCTCAAATGGTTTCCAAACACCGTGATCAAAGCGTTGGACTATAGCCCCGATGGGCGGCAGATCAGCAGCGCGATCGCCCTCCAACATTCCCCCGCTCCCAACACTGCGCCGCTCAACACCGAACCGCTTTCGCTCCTAATCGAAGACATTTACCGCCCCGAAAACTCAGCCCGACTGAAAAAGCAGCCCATTCGCTTCATCCCTTCTACTGCCTCCACGCCCTCTACCTCTTCCATTCCCCCCACCCCTTGGTACATCCTCGAAGCCACCGAAACTGGCGAAATTGTTGCCCTTGCGGATGTGCCCTATCGCCTTGGGCTAGATCCGGTGTCTCACATTAATCCCTCTTCCCCCGTCCAAAACAACGATGCTTATTGCACTCAGGGTTTCACTTACACGTTTGTGATGGAGCGTACCGCAACCCCACAACCCCAGCCAGAGCCAACTTTCTACTCGCAATATGCGCCTTACTTCAGCTACGAAAACTCAAATAACGTCGGCATTGATGCGGTTTTCACCTATCGCCGGATTTGGAGTCCCGATTTTCAAAAGCGCCCCAAAGCCACTCGATTTGGAGTAGCCGCAGTGTTGCCCGGAGATCTGTCTATGCAGAACTGGACGTGGGGCAATGATTACCGTCCGGGAACAGAGCAAGATAATTTGATTTATAGCCGCGAACAGTTGCAGCAGCGCGGAGAATTGAGTCCAAATGGCTGGATGGGCGGATTGAGAACGGAAACTCTGCGGCGCGGCGAGGAAAACGCGATCGCTTATTATCATTGGCTCGTGGCAGGCACCACCGATTCGCAATTAGGGGATGGCGTGAAGCAACCCGCCCCCAATCATCGGTATGTCACCGGGCTAAAGGCACCCATGGGCACGGCGCATGGACTGTCTAAATATCCGTATATTCGCGAAGCCCGTCGCATTCTGGGTCGCCCTACTTTCACCTATCCAAACGGGTTTGCCATGCACGAAATTGATGTCTCTCAAACCGACTACGGCGATGAGGCACATTACCGCCAAAACCTTCCGCCAGATATGTATCGCAAGTTGCGTAAATCTCTATCAGGACTGGAGTTTTTGAAGTTGCCCGATGGCATAGACCCCGATCAAATTCCCCGACGGACGCGATCGACGATCTATCCCGATTCGGTTGGCATCGCTCAATATGCCATGGATTTTCACCCGTGTATGGCAGAAGCACCGCCCGAAAAGCCCGGAAACGAAGAGCGTCCTGGTGTTCGTCAAGCTCATGGGCCTGCCTATCCCGGTCAAGTTGCCTTGCGTGCCATGGTTCCCCAAAAAATCGATAATTTGATTGTCAGCGGAAAAAGTATTGCGAACAGCACGATCGCTGCTGCTGCTTACCGAGTGCATCCGTTTGAGTGGTCGGTGGGAGCCGCTGCCGGAATGACCGCCGATTTTGCCTTGCGGGAAGGAGTGTTCCCTTACCAGCTAGTGGATGATTTACCAAAACGAGAGCCACTGTTAGAAAAACTGCGATCGCGGCTTGAGGCAAGCAGCAATCCAACTGCTTTTCCAAATACCTCTATTTTTAATTTGGATTGGGACGACTGGAAATCATGGTGATATGTCTGAGGTGAAATACTTAAGCATGGGTTAACTCCATTAGGGAAACGCTCTCATGAAAATATCTCATGAAAATACATAGCACACGACTACGAGCATAATATCGAACGCTTGTTATATAATGAGGCAATCATGCCAAAAATTGTTGACCACAACCAGTATCGCCAAGCGCTCTTGGATCAATGCTTCGACTTGTTCGCTGAAAAAGGATATTCCACAATCACGATGCGGCAGATTGCGGCGGGTTTGGGCGTTTCTACAGGAACCTTATACCATTACTTTCCCAGCAAGGAAGCTATTTTTGAGCAGTTGGTTGAGGAAATGATCCAGCGAGACATGCTGCAAGTTTCTAGTGAAATGGCAACTGCTAAAACAACGAGCGATCGCATCAAACGAGGCTTTGAGTTTGTAGAACGCAAACAGGACTATTTTTTTAAGCAACTGTTGATCTTCACAGATTACTATCAGCAAATTCGTCAGGATAGCAATCAGCCTAATGTTTTAGAACGAGTTTGTGAGCGCATCCAGCCCAAAATTTCTGAAATTTTAGGCATCCACGATCCGCAGGTTGCTCAGTTTGTTTTCACGTTTGTGGATGGCATTTGTGTGAGCCAAATCTATGGTTGTAATGCTGCTAACTTTTCCACCCATCTACAACTGCTGCTCAAAATGTTAGTCGCTTATTTGGAGAAATATGAGCCGTCTTTCTTAGAAACTGAAAAATTATAACGTGCTCAGCAGATTCACCCGATCGGATGACTTCTCTATCAATAAACCCGTGTACGCTAAGAAACATAAAATATAACAACTGTTCGATATAAATCGACCTAGACCATTAAGCCACAAAAAAGCGAATCGCAAAGTAGTTAATATATCGAGCGTTCGGTATAAATATCTTGCCCTTTTCACCTGGATGAACGAGGTTCACAATGAGCTTGCAACTGTTTTCAAAACCATCTAACCGTTGGATGATGGGTCTGGCGATCGCGGCAACAGCACTAGCAGGTACAACTGTTTTTTACAGCGTGTCCCAATTTGGTCGAGCGGCTCCTCCTACCCAGCCGACCACATCCGTTCCCAAGCCCACGAAAGTGACGGCATTAGGGCGATTGGAACCTCGCACAGAGGTACTGAAATTGTCCGCTCCGCAGGCGCTTGATGGCGATCGCGTCACAGAACTATTGGTCAAGCAGGGGGCGCGGATTCAAGCGGGACAGGTGATTGCTATTCTCGATTCTCGCGATCGCCTGCAACCCGCACTGCAAGAAGCCCAAGAAAAAATTCGTAATGCTCAAGCGCAGCTAGCCCAAGTGCAAGCCGGAGCCAAGAGCGGTGAGATTGCTGCCCAAAAACAGCAGATCCTACGGCTTCAGGCGGAACTTCAAGGTGAACTAGCTACTCAACAAGCAACCATTTCTCGTCGCCAGTCGGAACTAGAAAATGCCCGTGCAGAGTACGATCGCTACCAATCCCTAGCAACAGATGGGGCAATTTCGTCCTCCAATTTTGACCAAAAACGATTGACATTTGACACGGCGAAAGCGCAACTGAGAGAAGCGCAGTCAATCCAAAACCTGAAGGCAGATTCACTGCGGGCGCAAATTCAAGAAGCACGGGCAACCCTGGATAAAATTGCGGAAGTGCGACCCGTGGATGTACAAAAAGCACGAACAGAAGTAGATATGGCGATCGCGGCAGCCAATAAAGCGGAGGCAGAATTGCAGCAAGCTTACATCCGCGCCCCCATTACCGGACAAATCCTCAAAATTCATACACGACCGGGCGAAAAATTGAGCAGTGATGGCATTGTTGATCTGGCACAAACCGACGATATGGTGGCGATTGCAGAAATTTATCAAACCGATATCGACAAAATCCGTTTAGGACAAGCTGCAACGATTACTGGACAAGGTTTTTCCGGAAAGGTTACAGGCACCGTTTCTGAAATTGGGCTACAGGTGAGCCGCCAAAATGTGTTTAGTGCAGAACCGGGCGAAAACCTCGATCGCCGCGTCGTGGAAGTCAAAATTCGCCTCTATCCAGCCAGCAGCAAGCGTGTTGCCGGATTAACAAATTTACAAGTGCAAACCGCGATCGCCCTTTGAAATGATCATTTTTTGGAGAGGATTTTATGGCTATTTCCCTCAATACAACGGTTGTGAAACTGGATCGATCGCAGTTTAAGGCAGCGATCGATGTATTAGCTCATTCTTTCTATTCCGACCCAGTGTTTCGGTATTTTTGGTCTGAACAAGATCCTGCTCTCTTTAAAACCTTGCAATGGTTCATCAAAATCCTACTGCGCTATAGCCAGACCTATGATCACATCTACACGACGGCTGATCTTCAAGGCATTTCCATGTGGATTCCACCCGGAAAATATCCCCTAAATGACTTGAGACTCTTGCAGCTTGGCTTTTACGCCTTACCCTTCAAGCTGTCATGGCGCAAGACTTTACAGTTTTTGTCTGCGTTTAACAAGATTGAGAAACTGCATCAATCTGATGTGCCCCAGCCTCACTGGTATTTATTTATGTTGGGTGTGGCACCAGAGAGTCAAGGAAAGGGCATTGGCGGGTTACTGATTGAACCAATTTTGCACCAGGCAGATTTAGAGAAATTACCGTGCTATGTGGAAACCTCAACGGAACGCGGAGTGCGTTTCTATCAAAAGTATGGGTTTGAAACTGTCCACACTGTTGACTTTGAATCTGCTCCGCCTTATTGGTTGATGCAGCGCAAGCCGCAACAGTAGTTTTTTAATTACTTCTATCGAGATTCTCTTATGCTGCAAAACATTTATCTATTGCTTTGTTTGTTAGGTTTTGTCTTACCTTACTCTCAATTTATTCCATTTCTGACTGAGCATAGTTTGAATTTACAGTTGTTTTTTGAGCAACTATTTGCGAACCGAATTTCTGCTTTTTTTGCAATGGATTTACTGATTTCATCCATTGTTTTTTGGGTGTTTCTGTATTGGGAAGGCTCACGTCTCAAAATGACAAATTTATGGGTCTATGTGGTTTGCAACCTAGCCGTGGGTCTTTCTTTAGGCTTTCCATTATTTCTGTTAATGCGTCAACGCAAACTTGAACAAGTGGCGGATCAAAAATTTTCTATGGAGAGCTAAAAGTAGCTATATGACAAACCCTTATGGACCCGATCCCAACCGTCCTTATCCGATGGCAGATCAACGTCGGGTTTGCTTTATCAAACCGTTCATCAAGTCGCCCAACATCATCGTTGGTGACTACTCTTACTATGACGATCCAATTGACCCAGAAGGGTTTGAGCGCAATGTGCTGTACAACTATGGCAACGATCGCCTGATTATTGGTAAGTTTTGTGCGATCGCGACCCGCGTTCAGTTCATCATGGGCGGTGCTAACCATAAACTAGATGGCATTTCGACTTATCCGTTTCCTATTTTTGGGCAAGGCTGGGAAGGCGAAATGGCAACCCTGATGAATCTGCCAAGTCGCGGCGATACAATCATCGGCAATGATGTGTGGCTGGGCTATGATTCCTTGATTATGCCGGGAGTCACGATTGGCGATGGTGCCGTGATTGCGGCGCGATCGGTGGTTGTGAAAGATATTCCTGCCTATGCGATCGCGGGTGGCAATCCGGCTCAGCCCATTAAGCAACGTTTTACGGAGGCAGAAATCGCCCAACTGCTAGCGCTTCAGTGGTGGAATTGGGAGATCGGAAAAATCACGCGCAATCTCTCGCTCATTATGGGTGGCAATGTGCAGGCGCTCTGCCATGCAACGTGAAAATGCCTTGAATTTCTTATCACTTCATGACTCTTATGCTGCCTAAACTCTTTCGTAAAACGCCGCTTGCCTGGTTTCAGGTGACCCGTGAGAAAACGCGGCTGCTGGTGGCGATCGCCGGAATCGCCTTTGCCGACATTCTCATGTTTGTGCAACTCGGCTTTAAAGATGCCTTGTTTGATTCGGCTGCGGTGCCCTATCAAACTTTGCAATCAGACCTATTCATCGTCAATCCTCAGTTTGAAACCTTGTTTTCTACCAAAACGTTTTCACGGGAACGATTGCTACAAGCGGCGGCAGTGGACGGTGTGGATTCTATTAGTTGGCTGTATATTGCGATCGCCCAGTGGCGCAACCCAACCACCCGCACATCCCGCCCCATTCTCGTTTTTGGCACCGATCCTGCTTCCCAAGCGTTCAAGCTACCAGAAGTTAATCAACATCTCAGTGACCTGCAACAACTCAATCAAGTGTTGTTTGATCAAGCTGGACGACCCGAATTTGGCGACATCGCCACCCTACTCAAAACCACCTCACCCCTACAAACTGAGGTGAACGACAATCTCGTGCGCGTGACAGGCGTATTCACCCTAGGGGCATCCTTTTCAGCCGATGGCAACGTCATCACTAGCGATTCTACATTTTTACGAATTTTCCGCGATCGCCAACCTGAAGACATTGATGTGGGCTTGATCAAGCTCAAGCCGACCGCCGATATCAAACAGGTGCAAGCCGCTCTCAAAGCCAGTTTGCCTAATGATGTTTTGGTGATGACGCTGCCAGAATTTGCCACTCGCGAAAAAGACTACTGGGCAAATGCCACCCCGATCGGCTTCATTTTTGGATTGGGAACCATTGTGGGCTTCATCGTTGGCGTGGTGATTGTCTATCAAATTCTCTATTCCGACGTGTCTGATCATCTGCCAGAATACGCGACGCTAAAAGCAATGGGCTATGGCAACTTCTACTTTGTTGGCATCTTAATTCAGGAAGCATTACTACTGGCGGTTCTGGGCTTTTTCCCTGGCGCAATTCTTTCCACCGGGCTATATGCTCTCGCTCAAGGTGCCACCATGCTACCGATCGCCATGACTATTGAACGTGCCACCAACGTATTCATTCTCACCGTCGTCATGTGCGTCGGCTCTGGAGTCATCGCCATGCGAAAGCTGCAATCAGCCGACCCAGCGGACATCTTTTAGTTTTGAGTTTTGAGTTTTGAGTTTTGGGTTATTCATCCTTGAGCTTTTTGTGATCATCATGCAAACACTCTCGCTAGATTCTACGTCCAACAACCCACAGACTGGCTCCCAATCTGTGATCTCAGTGACCAATCTGAACCACTACTTTGGTGAAAATAATTTGCATAAACAGGTGTTGTTTGATGTAAATTTAGAGATTGCACCGGGCGAAATTGTGATCATGACGGGTCCCTCTGGCTCCGGTAAAACAACCCTTTTAACACTGATGGGCGGATTGCGATCTGCACAAGAAGGCAGCCTTAAGATTTTGGATCAAGAAATTGTGGGAGCAGGGAAGCAAAAACTGCTGAAGATTCGTCGCAACATTGGCTATATTTTTCAGGCACACAACTTAATGACTTTTTTGACTGCAAAGCAGAATGTACGAATGTCATTAGAATTACACGACGAAATTTCAACTCAAGATTTAGATAAACAATCGACTGAGATTTTAGAACACGTTGGTTTAGGTGATCGCTTAAATTACTATTCAGAAAATCTATCAGGTGGACAAAAACAACGAGTCGCGATCGCCCGTGCCCTGGTTAGTCGCCCCAAAATTGTGCTTGCCGACGAACCCACTGCGGCACTCGATAAAAAATCAGGTCGCGATGTCGTAGAAATGATGCAGACACTCGCAAAAGAACAACACTGCACCATCTTAATCGTCACCCACGACAACCGAATTCTAGATGTTGCCGATCGCATTGTATACATGGAAGATGGTCGCCTAGTTAACAATGGCGTTGACATTGCAAAAATGCATTGATGTTGGTGAAGTATTGTGATGGGCGCGATCGCGTAGCTACTTTACATTTATGGCTGATAACAGTATAAGTTAGTGCTAGTAGTCTGTCAAGAAAGAATTGATGGATAGAGACGCTTGAGTTTGATGCGGGCATCTTGAGTCGTAAATTGCC